>JAUQYY010000146.1 GCA_030587505.1 Candidatus Sigynarchaeota archaeon | reverse complement strand
GGAAACAGTCTGGGGATATAAGGTTTCTAACGATCTTGTGGCAAAAGCTGTGAGCCAGTACCCCGACAGGCTCATCGGGTTCGCTGGGGTCGACCCGCACAAGGGGGTCTTGGCGGTTAGAGAGCTGGAAAGAGCGGTTAAGGAGCTGAACCTAAAGGGACTCAAGCTGTTACCCCACCTTCTGGAACTCAACCCGAACGACAAGGTTATGTACCCGGTTTACGAAAAGGCGCAGGAGCTTGGGATACCCGTTCTCTTCCACACAGGAACCCAGTTCCACTCGGGTACACGCATAAAGTACTGCAAGCCCATTTACATTGACGATGTGGCTGTGGATTTCCCGGACCTTAAAATGGTGATTGCGCACTTCGGCTTCCCGTGGTTCTACGAAGCAATAGCGGTGTGCCAGAGGAACCCGAACGTTTACATCAATCTCGCCGGGTGGGCGCCTAGGCACATTCCCGAACCCGTGATCAGGTACATTAACGGGCCTCTGAGGAACAAGGCTCTCTTCGGCTCGGACTACCCGCTCCTACCCCGAAAAAGAATAGTGGAGGAACTCAAGCAGCTCCCCTTCAAGGACGGCGTACTCCAAAAACTCTTCGAAGAGAACCCGAAACGATTCCTCGGAATCGACTAGGAAAAAACAAGTAAAACTTCTATTTTCTTTTTCCTCAAAGATAAGAGGAACCCCTTCAAAAAAATCAGTCTTGAGGATAGGGTGAAAAAGAATATAAGCCTTTGCCTCAGGACTCGGGATGAAAAACCCGAAAGGATGGAAACCGAACCCGCAGTAAAAAGTAGGGACTCCTAGGTTCGGGGGGAGGATGTAAGTTACTTGAACGTTTCCTCTGTCAGGCGACACGTTGTCTCCTCAGTTTCGATTATCTCTATTCCCCTCCTCGCAATCTCCCTGAGAAACTCTTTGGCGTCTAGGCATCCTTCGGGTGGCAGTACACCCCTTTCTACCGTTTTGCCTTTTGCTATCATTTGTGCTGCTATCGAGGCGGAAGCCGCGGTTGTTTTAGCGAAGCTCGCTAATCCCTCATAGGTGTATCTTACTGAGTTTCCTTGCCTCTCTCCTGAAACGATGACTTTTTCCGCGGATGTTGTTGGTGCTTCCTTCTCTATCCTCTCCTTTACCTCGGGTGGGAAGGCGTGCTGTGAGAAGGTTAGGGTAACAGCCAAATCCAGGGGGACTATTGAGATTCCCTTCACGCTCACAGGTTCTCTGCTAGCGAATCCCGAACTGCTCAATCCTCTGAAAACCTCGTCAAGCCATGTGGGGAGCGTGGCTCCCTTTATGCTTACGTTTCTGACGCCCTTTATGAAGCGTGGCAGGGTGAGGGGTTCTGGGTGGCCGAAGCTGTAGACCTCCACCTCGCCGATTGGTTCGATGAATTTTACTCGTTCCTTCTCGGAGCCCGCTTCAATGTATTTCACCTTTCCGTCTCTGAAGGTTGGAACCTTTCCGCTGAGAGAGTGGAGAATGTGGTAGTTCGCTGCGGGTCCTCCGGTGTCTCGGACGCTCACCGCCCAGGCGATTAGTACGTCGTCCACCCTGTCCATCTTGCTGGCGGCGTACTTTGCTACCATGTTGCTCAGCCCCGGGCTTGCTCCGCAGCCTATGCAGGCGATTATCCCTGCGCTCTTAGCCTGCTGGTCGAGTTTGAAGGCTTCCTCCGCGGCGTCGAAGTCGTCGCAGATGTCCACTAGGTTAACCTTCGCTTCTATTGCGGCTTTGACGACCTTGACGCAGTACTCGTAGAATGGTCCAATGTTACTGGAAACCACGTCCGCCCCGGAAATGACCTCAACCAGGCTGTTGTGATCGTTGGCGTCGACAAACTGTGCGGTAACCTCGGCGTCCACACCCTTGTACCTTTGGACAACCTTCTGGGCCGCGTCCAGGTTCAAATCCGCAACCACAACCTCTTCGACACCGCTCCTCACCAAATCATCCACAACGGCGGACCCCATCAGCCCAGCTCCGCCCAAAACTACTGCACGCATAAAAACACCTCTTAAAAAAGTTCAAGCATTCTAATTCAAGTAAGGGGCAACGAAACTTATATGTTTCCGTCAACGAGAGGGATGAAGACTTAAGCGGAGTGGAGCGTTTACACATATAGAAAAGTAGATAAGGAGTGGGGAAACTCTATAACATAGACCAACATAATCGCAGAATCAATGGATACAACATACCCGGCAACCCGCAGGTGAAGTCGTATTGGTTTGAATCTCTTTTACTCCACACACACGAGTCCTTCGTTCTGTTTCTGCGCTTATAGTTGTGGCGAAAGGCTAATATACCAAATGCTTGAATAAATAGTTAAAACTGTAGTTGAAAATGAACCG
This sequence comes from Candidatus Sigynarchaeota archaeon, assembly GCA_030587505.1. Taxonomy (GTDB): domain Archaea; phylum Asgardarchaeota; class Lokiarchaeia; order Sigyniarchaeales; family Sigyniarchaeaceae; genus Sigyniarchaeum; species Sigyniarchaeum tengchongense. The sequence goes on along the minus strand of JAUQYY010000146.1, from coordinate 5,602 downwards.
AAACGCCGGCGGTGCGGTGACATGGTTAGCAGGTTTTCCGGCGCGGTTTCTGTCACGGAACCGAGCCGAGCTGAACCGGTAAGCACGCTAACCACGGATTGAAAGGTGGTTGGAATGGCGAAGTCGAGTTTGCCTGATTTGGAAACGTTTGCGAAGGAGAAGATCGGAGCTGATAACTACCCGGATGATGTCCACATATACGCGGAGGCTAACTGCGAGAAGTGCGGGATTGTTCCTTTTGAGGTTATCCTTGAACACTGGAACGGGGACTCGCCGGTGGATTTCTACGGGGTAATCCGGCTTCGGTGTTCTGTCTGCGGAAAAGAGAAGGAGTATCTCTCCATCACAGAAGAGGGTGGCAAACTCGTTTACAGGGAGCAGTACAGGTGCAAGTGTGATAACCACACCTTCTATGTTGCAAGCTGCGACAGGATAGAAGTCTGGGAAGGCAAACCATGCTTCTTCGATGAGGGTGTAGTCGTGGGGAAGTGCAGCCGCTGCGGCTTACTCCTAACAATAGCCATGACCGACTAGTTTTCTTTCGCACCTACCCACGACCAGCAGAGACAGCACTACTCCCTTGGTTCACCGTCTTGAGGGGTCACTCCGAAATTTCTCTTCGACACATGCGAACGGGTTTTACTCTGTTTTTAACACGAATTCCCACTCACACCATAGGTTTTCACCGTGTTCGTCTGGTGGGCACAGGACACAGTCTACTTCTATTTCTGGGTTGAACGCCTTTGCAAACTCTTTCAGATAGGTCCATCTTACTCTCTTACAGGGAAACTCGCTGAGACCCTTCTTTATTCTAGCTTTTTGAGTGCGGCAACTTGTTATCTTTAGTGTTGCCCTTCTTGGTGTGACTTCCCATTCTTTCGCTTCTTGGTAGAGGGCCCAGCTCGTAGCCCTGAGAGCCACCATGAAGGACTCCAGATCGCTGCTTTTAAGGCCCAAAATCTCTCTAAGGTCTCTCGCCTCGATTTTCGCCAGTGTGGCCCAGCAGTTCGTGTCGATGTTTGTGGCGGCGTCCGTGCCGAACTCCTTCTCTATGCCCAGAAAGTAGAGGCCGTCAACTCTCCAAATGTTCCTAATCTGGTAGGAGAGAAAATCAACCAGTTTTTCTTGGGGAAGGCTTTTCAGCCAGCTTCTGTCCTGCTCGTTCATTTTAACTCACCACACGGTGTAAACAGAAGCACACAAAAGTAAATAAAAGTAAAGGGTGAAAGATAAAGCAGAGAATCGTTACATCACTGAAAACCGTCACGATTTTTGCTGTATGGTTGGGATGGTTTGTACATAAAACAGGTTGGTGAAAGGATGGAACAGTTTGACAAGCCAAAAATAGTTACGGAAATCCCGGGACCCAGATCGAGAGAATTGTGGAAACTTCACGAGAAATATATTGTTCAGGGCTTGGGGATGGACAACAGTGTTTTTGTTGAGGAGGCGAAGGGTGCCATTTTGAAGGATGTGGACGGCAACGTCTACGTGGACTTCGCGGGGGGTATAGGAACCATCAACGCTGGCCACTGCCCCCCGGAGGTAGTTCAGGCTGCAAAAGAGCAGGCCGAAAAGCTCGTGCACACCTGTTATCAGGTTATGCCCTACGAGGGATATGTGAGGGTGGCTGAGAAGCTATGCGAAATCACCCCCGGGTCTTTTGATAAGAAGGTCCTACTGGTTAACAGCGGAGTTGAAGCGGTGGAGAACGCGGTTAAGATTGCCATGTACTACACACAGAGACCAGTAATCATAGCCTTTGAGTACGCGTTCCACGGAAGAACACGCCTAGGCATGGCTCTCACCAGTAAGGTTAAACCCTACAAGTTCGGTTTCGGCGCCTACATCCACAACCTAGACAGGTACCCCTACGCTTACTGCTACCGCTGCCGCTACGGATTAGAGTACCCAGACTGCAGCCTGAGGTGCCTCCAGGCAATCGAGGAGGGATTCAAGGTACGCTACGCCCCGGAAGAGACAGCGGCCATAATAGCCGAACCCATCCAGGGAGAGGGAGGATTCATAGTTCCTCCGGACGACTGGTTCCAAAGGCTCCGAAGGATATGCGACAGGTACGGAATAGTGCTAATAGACGACGAGGTTCAGGCGGGAATGGGAAGAACGGGAAAAATGTTCTGCATTGAGAACTACGGGGTGGAACCAGACATCATCACCGTGGCGAAATCGATCGCCTCGGGCTTCCCGATCAGCGCTGTAATAGGCAAATCCGAGATAATGGACGCACCCCACAAGGGGGGCTTGGGAACCACCTTCGGGGGAAACCCGGTATCGTGCGCCGCGGCGCTCAAAACAATCGAAATCATCCAGAACAGTCTAGACAACGCCCAAAAAATAGGGGAAATCATTCAGCATAGGCTGCGGGAGATGCAGGAGAAGCACGAAATCATAGGTGACGTTAGAGGAAAAGGACCCATGGCAGCCATAGAGCTGGTTAGGGATAGGAAAACCAAAGAGCCCGCAGACGAGGAAACAAAAAAGATTGTCGAAGGCTGCCTTAAGAAGGGACTGCTCACACTGAGATGCGGCGTCTACGACAACGTCATCCGAATCTTGGTGCCACTCACCATCGAAGAAGAACTCCTAAACACTGGCCTAGACATTCTCGACGAATCCCTGAGAGTCTAAGTGAGACAACCCACAGGAGAAAAATGGGGCGGGTGAAGGAATCCACGAACTATTATGCTGGTGGGGAGGCGATGGGGAGATACCGCCTGGTTGTCTTTGACATGGATGGGACGCTCATCCGCGGAGCCAACAGTTGGCAGGCGCTCCACAGGCACTTCGGTGTAGAAAACCAGACAAACCTGAGGGACTATCTCGATGGGAAAATTGATTATGCAGAGTTTATGAGGAGGGACATTAGGCTCTGGCAGCCACCGCCACACGTGGACGAGGTTAAGCGGGTTCTCCTCCGGTACGAGTTGCAGCCGCACACCGAGTATGTTGTAGAAAGGTTGAGGGAGATTGGGCTGGAGATTTGCATCGTGTCGGCTGGCATTGACATCAGAGCCAGAGACCTTGGGGATAAGCTGGGCGTAAGGTGTGTTCTTGCGAACGGCCTGGAGGTAGACGAGAACGGCTACCTGACAGGTGAAGGAATTCTGAGAGTGGAACTCCTAAGAAAGGAGAAAGCTCTTGAGAGTGTTGCACTGCTTCACGGCTTCAAACCGGAGGAATGTATAGCTGTGGGGGACAGCAGATTCGACAAGTCCTTCCTGTCGGCTGCCGGTTTGGGCATCGCCTACAAGCCAGCGGAAGAACTCGTGCGGAGTGCTGATCTGGTTATAGATGATCTGAGAGAAATCCCCAAAATAGTTGAAGAGGACGCCTAAATCCGCTTCAAAAAAATATGTTTGTGTTGCCCTTACAATCGTCTGAGATATTCCGGTTGGAGAAGCTTCATCCCTGTTTCTGGGTCAACCTCTAGGAGTTCGATGTTGGAGTCCAGGTACTCTAACAGGTCGTCCTTGTCTTCGGGTAGTTTTCCGTTAACTGGCAGGTAGTTTGAAACGTGGTCGCTAAGGAATTCGCTGTTAACCTCTAGCTCGGCGATCAGCGATCTGGTTTCTTTAAGAACATCCAGAGGTGAGCACAGGTGAAGGAGACCCTTCTCGAAAACCTCGTACAGTGGGGTTGTGGGTATAGGCACGAGGGTGCGTACACGAATGAAGGCGGGGTCTATCTGGTTCAACACTTTTGCGGTTTCCTTGGCGTGTGTCTCGCTTCTCTCGACTCCTCCCAGGCCTAGGATAACGTACTCGCTGAGCTCGATTCCGGATTCAACCACCATTCTCCCCGCTTTAACCATCTCCTCGGCTGTTGCACCCTTGTTTATGAACCTCAGAAGCCAATCGTCCCCGGTTTCTAGGCCAACGTGAAGCCTTGTGAGTCCAGCTTCATGCAGCCTTTTGAGTTCCTGGACGGTTTTCGTGCGGATAATGGTTTTCGCACGGGCGTAGCTGGTCACCCTCTTCAGGTTCGGATAAACCTTGTATGTGTGGTTCAGAAGCTCTTCCAACTCCTCGGTTTTCAGTATAATAGAATTACTGTCACCCCAGAACATTGTGGGTCTCTCCCCGTAAACATCAGCGGCCATGGATATGTCCCTCTTCACGTCCTCCAGAGGTCGCCTAGAGAACCTTTGACCTTTATACATGTTGCAGAATGCGCACTTGTTCCAGGGACAGTTTCTGGTCACCCTGATAAGCATACTGTAAGCCTCAGACGGCGGCCTGTAAGGAGGAAACTCAAAACCCATGTGAATCACCGTACATCACTAGTGAACCTAGATTATTAAATCTTTAGCGTAGCCGCAAAGGTAGGAGGAATGGAAGCCGCCAACATCCCAACTACACCTTAATGGGTAGAAGGCTGAAAATAAAGAACACTTTTAATAAAAATAAATGATATTTACTATAAAAAAGTATGGAGGAGACGCAATGCCTGAAAGCATTTATGAGAAAAAGCCGTGGCTTAAACACTTTGATTCTTTTGTCCCCGAGAGCCTTGAGTACTCGGCCGTATCGGTGTCCGACTTCGTCGAAGCCTCAGTAAGAGACTTTCCCGAAAGCCCAGCTATATACCATGGAAAAAGGAAAATAACATTCAGCGAATTCGGCGATTACGTAACAAGGTTCGCAGCCGCCCTTGCAGACCTGGGGGTCGGGAAGGGTGACAGGGTTGGCATTCTCTGCCTCAATATGCCCCAGTACCTTATAGCTTTCTACGGAGCCCTGAAAATCGGAGCTGTGCCAACCGGCATAAATCCCCTTTTCACACCGAGGGAGCTAAAGTATATATTAAACGATTCCGATGCCGAAACAATAGTTGCACTAGACCTTTTCCTACCTCGCGTTCAAGAAATAAAGGAGGAAACAAGCCTCAGGAACGTTATAGTCACCGGGCTTGGCGACTTCCCGCAGGAGGGACCCCTACCCACACCCCAGGAGGTTGAGGGAGCCACGCAGTTTCTCGACATGCTCAAACACGAACCAAACCCCCCAGAGGTAGAAATAAATCCGAAGGAAGACTGGGCCCTGCTTCAGTACACCGCAGGCACAACCGGTCTACCCAAGGGGACGATACTAACCCACGCAAACACCGTAGCAAACACGACTCAGCTCGAAAAGTGGGTAAGGCTGGAGAGAGGGAAAGAGGTGGTCTGCTCATCGTTCCCGTTCTTCCACCTAGCCGGCCTAGAGTTTAACATACTGTGCGTAGCCGTGGCAGCAGCCCAGATCCTAATAGCCAATCCACGGGACATTGAAACCACGTTCAATCTCATCGACGAGTATCACCCCTCAGTCCTGTGCAACGTTCCAACCATCTACATTATGCTCCTGAGACACCCAAGGTTCCAAGAATCAGCCATAAGAAAGGCGAGAATGTTCATAAGCGGAGCCGCCCCGTTCGCCCCAGAAATCATAAACGAGTACAACAGCAAAACCGAGGGGGTGGTGCTCGAAGTCTGGGGAATGACCGAAGCCAGCCCGGTACTCACAGCAAACCCGCTCGAAGGAGTGAGAAAGGTGGGCTCAGTGGGCATCCCCCTGCCGGACACCATGGTCAAGGTGGTGGA
>JAUQYY010000145.1 GCA_030587505.1 Candidatus Sigynarchaeota archaeon | reverse complement strand
GGAACAAACCCCAACTGCACTATTATCCCCTTCCCGTAATCCACTCGAAAAGCGCAGACCTTGCCTCCAAAGCGAGACAAGGGCTCAACTCCCTCAGCTTCAAAGGTAACAACGAAACGCGATTTAAACCTTGACCCCTCGATGTTAACCCATCCTCCCCCGTCGATTTTCTGTTGACTAACACCCAGAACCTTTCTCATTAATTCACATTCCTCAAAATTCTCATCCAACCAGGGAACACACGGGAGTACAATGAGGAATCCACCCCTCTCCACGTATTCCAACAGTTTCTTAACAACGAGCCTCTCCATGAAGTCGAAGGAGAAAACAAGGAGGAGCGGAATCTGTGCAAGCTTCTCGACGGAAACCTGTCTGAGGTCTACAAACTCAAAGTTAAACCCAGCCCCGATAACCGCTTCCGTGAGTCTCTCCATTAAACTATGTAGTTCCCTGTACCCCAAGGGGAGACTGCTCTTAGCGTTTACGAGCTTTGCGTAGACGTAGGGATGATAGTACCCTAGACCGAACTCCGCCAGCTTTCTGGTTTTTCTATCCGAAGATTTCACAAAATCCGCGAACCTCTTAACAACCGAGTACTTGCCGGTTTTCCTCCCCCTCTCGTCCAGAGGAGCGTCGTGGTAATAGACTCTTTTCGTGGTGCCAAAGCCCCTTGGGTTGAATCCTCCAGAGAACATGTAGAGGTTTAAACCCTTTAGGCCATGGATGTACGCAATTCGCAGCAAGAGGTGCAGCATATTGTCTGGAACTCTGGAAACAAACCAGCCGGCCTGTACCTCCAACGCCAAGGGTGCCGAGTTTGGCTGTTCAGCCTTCAGACGTTCAATATTGTTAACAATCTCTGTGAGGGATTCCAAATCCTGTACAAGCTGAGGGTATAGATCCAAGGTGTCGAAAACCACTTTGCTCTTTTTGGATATGTTTGCCGGCGGGGGAATATTATACGGCTCATTTGTGCACAGGGGGACACTAACCCTTCCTTCCCTGAGAACCCTTGCAAGCTCACCGAGAAAATCGGCGATCATATCCTCCTTAAACTCTATCCAGTCAAAAATCCATGGTAAACTTCTGTTATCACTAACCATTCTTCTCGGCGGCTCAACAGATTGAAACGAGTCAAAGCTCGAGTGGTATCTCCTGTTCAACTCCTCAATCGACTGGTACCTCTCCCTAAGCCACCTCTGATACAGGCCCTCCTCTCCAGAGCCAATCACAGCATCGTTGTAATCGGTGTCAAAGGGCCAGGCGTGGAAACCGTAAGAAGTCTCATTGTCTATTTGAATCAGGACTACGCTTCCACCGTTCGTGTACTGGTGTCTTCTTAGCACGGAAGCCACGCTCCCAAGCCATCGCTTGGCATGACTCAGGTAGACGGGGTGAAGATAGGTTATCACGGGCGCCTTCCCAAAAAACCACGGTGTCGGCTCACCCCTGTGGTTACGCGCCAAAATTTCGGGATGCTCTCTGATCAGCCAGTCGGGTATACCTCCATTCCTCCACTCGGCGCAGATGTATGGTCCAGGCCTGGCTATAACACCTAGGCCTTCTTGTTGTGCATAGTCCAGAAATGTTTCGAGATCCCGTTCCTCAAGAGTGTTTCCTTGGAAATCGAATCCATCTGGCGGGTTGACTTCGTGCCAGTTCCATGGAATATACGTGGACACCGTGTTCAGTCCCGCGTCTTTTAGTTTTGAGAGTCTTTCACGCCACTCTTTTTTGGGTACTCTGAAGTAGTGGATTTCTCCGCCCAGTAGAATTTTATTTGGTCCGAACACTTCCTTGTATGAAGGCATTTCTGAACACGGTAGAATAATTGTTGTACAAAATCTGTAATGTATTCCTTAAAAGTCTAAATGTTACAAGTTTCAGCCACCCGCAAACTTGAAATCTGGCAGTCGAGTGTAATATATGATAATCATGAAAAATTCATTGGGGAGATGATTGAATGGCCATAATCGCTTACATAATGCTGTTGACCTCGGTGGGTAGAGAGCACGAAATCGCAAAAGAAATAGAGAAGTACGACCACGTCACAGAGGCCAAAGTTGTGTATGGTAGCTGGGATGTTGTGGTTCGAGCTTCTCTGGAGGACCTGTCACAGTTAGATGAACTTGTGACAAGCATCCGAAAACTGGATGGTGTTGAGCAAACATCAACCCTCGTTTCATCCTAACAATTATTCTCCTTTTTTCCTGTTTTTGGAAGGATTCACCGGCTGAGAAATGCCAGCTAGACAATTGTAGAATTATCTATCCCCTCACTTCCTCGGTTCGGGGATTGACCTGAGTTTACACTGCTTCTCTAAGATACCTCGCGGCATCTTCGGGCTTCATGGGATTAATAATAATTCCGGTGTTGATCTCGAATCCCGCGTGAATAATCAGCCGTGGATAGAGCCTCACTTGGAGGTGGTACCTTTCATTGTTAATGGTTTGCTGGAAACAATAGTTGTATGGAGGGTCGCCGAGCACTCTGTGATACGCGTTCAAAATCCTTCGTGTGAGGCTGGCTAGGTCTCTGAGTTCCTCCTCTGTGAGTTGTGCGATGTTGTGGAGGTGCCTTTTGGGGAGAATCCACACCTCGAAGGATCTTGTGGAGGCGAATGGGCAGAAGGCTACGGCGCTTTTATTCTCCGAGATGAACCTCTCGGACCCCGACTCCGACTCAATCACATGGTCGTAAATACAGGTGTCGCCGTTCCAGCTATCCTCGCAAACTTTGACCTCCTCTGCTATGCGCTCCGGAATCATGGGAACCGCTATCAGCTGCGAATGAGGATGCGTTAGGCTGGCGCCAGCCGCTTTCCCGTAGTTCCGGATTATTGAAACATACTTAACGAAGGGTAGCCTCTTTAATGCGTTGAAACGCTCCAAATAAGCCCTGAAAACCAAGTGCGCCTGCTTTTCGTCCGAAACCTGAATATGTTCATCATGCTTAGGTGTTTCGATGATAACCTCGTGTTCCCCAGTTCCTGTTCTCCAAACGGTTAGTCCCTCGCTGAATTCCTCAAACCTGTCCATGGGGCTGAGTGCGGGGTACAGATTCCTCACCACCCGCAGAGCCCATCCCCTGTGCCTAAAACCGTCGCTATCCTTATCAACCGTAATCTCACCGTTTTTGGGAATGTATACCATGGAAGCAGGCGGCGTCATATCCTCGTTACCCGGACAGAATGGACACTTCTCCACATCATCTCTTCTATCCCTGTCAAACTTGAAGTCGGAGGGGCGCTTTCCCCGCTCGGTGGCAACTATAACCCACTTGTCCAGGAGGTAGTCCTTTCTAATCTCCGTCAACCCTTAAACTCTCCTCAAGGTTCTGAGCACGAATAAACAAACCAGCCTACCCGCTTGGATATGCAATAAAATTAATCGCTATGATGTGAAAAAAGAAAGCTTAGGCTCTAATATAATTTTGCTCAACTTTCTATCCTCTCAGTGGAGAAACGCGGACCGCTGCTAATAAACCAAAAAAGCTATATCAATAAACGGTGTATCTAGAGAACAAAAACCAAGGGTTGGACCTGCATGAGTTACTTGCTGCTCGCGTTCCTGGCGGTTATTCTCTTCGTTTTCTACGGGCTCTACGCTGAAAAGCTCGACCCCCGGAAACCAAGGATACTCATCCCCCTGATTCTGGTCGGTGTACTAATCGTGGTGGCGGCGATTCTAACACAGAAACCCTGGTGGGACGAGTTTCTGCAGGCGCTAGGCAGCCTTGTATCGTGATCGATTTCTAACAAGATTTAAATCAAATTGAAAACCCTTTTTTGTGAGTAGCCAAGGAGGGCGTTTCCTCATGAACCGGGGTTGAAACGCTTTGACTAGTGAAAAGACCTCAGCCGACAGGGTCGTGGAAAAGAAAATCGTGCCAATGATAGAAAAAATCGCTCAGAAAAAGAGAGTTCGGGAAAAAATGGCGCGAGTGAAACACAAAATCATGATAATGAGCGGAAAGGGCGGAGTGGGAAAAAGCACGATAACCGCAAACCTAGCGGCAGCCCTGGCCAAAAGAGGCTACAGGGTGGGAATCCTAGACTCAGACATACACGGGCCCTCAATACCCAAGATACTCGGAATACAGGGAAAACACCCCCAAAAAGCCGAAACAGGCATAACCCCCGTCACCACCAAGCACGGCGTAAAGGTGATCTCCATGGATCTTTTCCTATCCAGCAGTGAGGACCCACTCATTTGGCGTGGAGCACTAAAAATGAAGGCCATAAGGCAGCTTCTCTC
>JAUQYY010000134.1 GCA_030587505.1 Candidatus Sigynarchaeota archaeon | reverse complement strand
TGAGATTTCTGATTCGGATACCGGACCTCAGATTGGTACACCGGGTCACGTGAAGCTGGCGCGGTCAGTTGTCCCCCTTATCGCTGAGAAGCTTCACAGGCAGGGTAGAAGCGAGTACATTGTGGGATGGTACCACTCTCACCCGGGGTTCGGCTGCTTTCTGTCTTCGATTGATGTGGAAACTCAAGTTGGACTCCAGAGGATGTTTCCTCAGTGTGTGGCGCTGGTCGTTGACCCGTATGATTTCATCGTGTCTGGAAATCCTAGCGATGCGGAGGTTAAAATGTTCCGTGTTCAGGAAGGCAGCGTTGTCTCCCTAGAATATGAGATTGTGCTGGAGAGGGATAAGGTTCTTGGAAATCTTCTAGATTACCTTGAAAGAAGCGAGGAGGGGTACTTGGTGGCTTTGGATAAAATCAGATTGGAGATTAGCGAGTGGAATAAAAAACTGGAGGAAAAGATAAACACTGCCACAGAAGCAATTAGAAACATTCAAGAAGACCTGAGAGACATCTCCAACACCCTAAAGCATGGCGGTTCAACTAAAGACTGAATGGATACGAGAACGGCATGCTTACGGAAGAATGGCTCACTTTTTCATATCCCTCCGAATAGCATCAGTATGAAAACGAAGCCCTGTATCAGGGCGATCATTAAGCCCTCAAAGAAATCGATTTTCTCGTCGTCCATTATGGCTCTCTTCAGGAACCACATGGTAGCCGCCGCGATTGCGATCTGGAAGAGTGTAAACAGGTTGATGGGCATTGGCACGATCATTGATATGCCGCCGATGATTAGAAGAATCGTTTGAAGTACGCCGCCGAGAAGGTTTCCCAGGGATAATTCTGTTCTTCCCTTGTGAGCTGCGACGAGGGCTATTCCGTGTTCTGGTACCGCGCCAGCGAATCCGAGGAGGAATGAGATTATTAGTACGGGTTCCCCAAAAGACGCTATGTTCAGTGTTTCCATCGCGGTTTCAACCCCCGTTGTCAGGATTTCACCGCCCAGAAAGATTCCCGCGAATCCCAGAATGACCATTATCATCGTTCCCCTTCTTGAGAGTAAACCGCCTTCAACGTGAATCACTGCTTCTTCTTTCTTCTCGGACTTGCTCCTTTTAAACATGAAGACGGTGTAGAGAATGTATGAGAGGAACATAACTAGGCCAGCTATTCGGGGTAGGGACAAATGCTCTAAGCTGTGTAAGTGGTAGTATAGGTAGAAAGCCGTGGCGGGTGATACTTCTATAGTGCCCGTCAAACAGCTTGTTATTAGTATTTCGCTCTGCACTCTTAGGAGGTTGGTAGACTCGAGTAGGATGAGGGAAACTCCAAGGACGAATATGGCGGCGAGTGCAACAATTGTCCACCTCATTAGTTCGGACTCGTTTTGAATCACTTGCTTGGGCACCTTAACGGGTTTTCCCTTATTTTTTTGAGTGATTAGCATTACAACCAAGCCGAGAAGGAGAATATTGAAACCCGCCGCTGCAAGGATGCTGATAACAGATATTTCTAGAAGCTCAACATCACCGGTCGCAAAACCCTTGTAGGCCGTTAAGCCGCTTATAACAGCTTCTGGAGTGTTACTTGCTATGCTTGAAAGCACACCTGTGATGTAGGCGCTGAACCCGAGGTATCTTGAAGCGGAGCCCAAACCCTTAACCGCCCACTCACTGGGACGAAACGCTAACCATACACCAACAATGAATGAGAGTATAATTATCACCAATGAGTTGGTGGAAAAGAACCTGAAGTATATGAAGGTGATAACCGCGGACACGATAAGAAGGGATTCGATTTTACCTATTCCAAATTCTTTCCAGACGCTCACATTCTGCTCCATACGCTGTTTCACCGAAGTCCTTGCATTTGAAGTAGGTAAATTCTTCAAATTTCTAACTGAGAGGGCCTAGCGGGTTAACTCAACTCAATTCTGTGGAGAAAAGCGTTTACAAACGTTTAGAAACGTGAGTCCTACCAGTGTGTTTAAGGTAAGTCACTAAAAACCTGAGCCGGAAAACTATTTTTTAATTAGAATACATATGGGTACACTTGCCCTCTTCCACTCCGCGTATTTTCCCTCGTACTCGATCTCTGGGGCTCTTTCTCTCCCATGAGTCCCCAGCACAGCCATCAGTGTTCCTGGAGTGGCTTGTTTGTGGAGCACTTTCAGCCACTTGTCCGTGCGAGAAATTAGTTTTTGAGTTATTTCTTTAGGGGGCCTGAAACTGTACTGTTTGTAGAGGTTTTCGAAGTCGAAGAAGTGAATCCAGAGAAAATCGGTTCTGTTCAGAGTCTTAACAGTTTCAATGTACGTTTTGTTATCAGAGTCGGTTGGCTTCGTTTCAACCCTCACATCTATTTCCGAAATATCTTCAGGTCGTTCAATCATTGTTACCCGGCGCCCATTCTCCGCAATGAAGTTTAAAAGATTGAAATCCGCGTTAGGATTACCGTGAACAACTTCTTTCAGAACATGCAGTGTGTACGGGTTCTCCGTCTCCAGCATCAATATCGCTTCGGACTTACCTATGAGAAACTTGGGCTGGTAGTACGTACACTCCAACAATCCGAAATTGTCGAAGATAGCGAAAATTATGTGCTTCGACTGAAGACTGCTAGGAATTCCCTCAATTCTAGGAGGTATCCTGTTTGGAGGCGGGATACCCAGAAGGCTCAGTAGGGTAGCTGGCATCTGAGTCATGTGTCCTTGGAACGCAGCTAAGTCGCTCATGGCGCTTTCCACCTTTCAATTGAGAAGAGCTTCACCCATAATTTACATTAAAAATATAACTAGAACA
>JAUQYY010000129.1 GCA_030587505.1 Candidatus Sigynarchaeota archaeon | reverse complement strand
TTCCCCTTAACTATCCTGGTTAGGTAGCTGTTGCACGCGATTGTGGGGCCGCAGCCGTCGGTGATGAATTTTATGTCCTTTATCGTGTTGTTCTCCACCTGTAGGAATATTTCCACGGTGTCTCCGCACAGCCCGGTTACGCGGCTCCAGCTGTCCGGGTTTTCGATTTTTCCAACGTTCTGAGGGTGCATAAACTCGTTGATCACCCTCTCGGAGTAAATCTTTCGTTCTTCCTCCAACACCTTTTCCTGCAGGTACTCCGCCAGCTTGTCGAACTCATCCTCATCCATAACCGTCACCTTTCCGCAGAAGAGTAATCCCAACGAGATGAAACACAAGGAAGCTCCAGAAACCCGGTAGAAGGGAACATGCGTATAAATTCTATCAGAAAATAAACGGGCATTTCCCAGCCAGAAGCTAAAAGGAAGTGAAAAAACAATTAAAATACCAGTAAAGGAGATAAAAAGTGTGAGATTTCTCTTTCATCGTTTATCTTTGTTCTTTCTCCTCGAACTTTAGGACAGTGCTTCCTACCCTTGCTCCGATGTGCTTCGCCACCGCGGGGCACTTAACTTTTAGCAGGAAGAAGACCCCCGCCTTCCTATCGCTCAGAGCCTCGTAGTTCCCCTGACCCTTGCTGATAACCATGTCGGCGCTCCTCAGAAATTCTATGAACTCCTCAGAGTTTCGGTCCATGCCCTCATGGTCCACGCTTATCTTCCTTATCTCTGCGAGTTTATCTATTCCAACGGTTACCGCGTCGTCGATGGTCGCGTCGTTCAGGATGGGTTCCGCCCGGACGAAGAACGTCACCTTCTTGTCGGGCATCTCCTCGATGAGAACCCTGTCGAAAACGATCTCCCCCGCGTTATCCCCGAGGTAAATCACGTTTTTAGCGTTTCGCAGCATGCTCTCGAACTTCTCATAATCGTTTATCTCCAGGTCCTGGGACAGAACCTCTCCAATGGTCTTGTTGACGTCGAACTGAGAAGAAGGACCGTAATCAATGATGTTACCGGCTATCGCGAGCTTCACGGCGGTCAGCAGCCTGTTGTCAGAATTCTGAACCATTTGCTTAAGCTTCGGGTAAAGCTCAAGAGCCATCCTGTTGGATTTCTCCTTAACCTCCCTGTAGGGATCAGGGTTATCCGCCGCCCTCTTAACAATACCATGAACCACGTGTGCGATCTCCGTTGGAGGCCCCTCAAAAGAGACTTTGCTCAGCGCCAACAAAACCTCTCGCAGAACCATCTCCTGCTTAGACCTGTCAGTCGTAACCATCCTAACCGCTTCTAACGCTTGCCTAAGAAAGCAAGGAATACAATCCAGTTCGGTTTCCATTCGCAACAACCCTTCTACATTTAGTCGAAACGTAGAATCGCAAAATAACGTCCCATTATACGGTCAACTTATTAGCTTTTTAAAACTTATCAAGAATTAAGATTATGATTTTCACCTTCGAGGCTGATTGTTTTGAGGTTACAGTTCATTGGTGCCGCGAGGACGGTTACCGGTTCGCTTCACCTTCTGGATGTTGACGGAGCCCAAATACTTTTGGACTGTGGGCTTTTCCAGGGGAGTAAAGAGCTTGACGAGAGAAACAACACTTTTCCCTTCAACCCCAGGGACATAGACTATGTGCTCATCTCCCACGGCCACATAGACCACTGCGGGAGACTACCCCTCCTGGTTAAGAGGGGCTTCAGGGGAAAAATAATCGCCACCCACGCAACCGTGGACCTCTGCTCGATTCTGCTTAGAGACTCCGCAAGACTGGAGGAAGCAGACACCCATAGGGAGAACATATATAGAAAGAGTAAAGGATTGCCTCCACTTAAACCCCTCTTCACCGAGAGAGATGCAGCGAAGTGCTCTAAACTGTTTCAGGGAGTTGACTACGACCGTGTGGTGAAACTCGACGGGATTGAGGTGGTCTTCAGGGATGCAGGGCACATTCTCGGCTCCGCTATTATGGAAATATGGGCTGACGGTGTGAAAGTCGTTTACAGTGGGGACATCGGAAGACCGGGGATGCCTATTCTCAGAGACCCCTCAGCCGTGGAATCAGCCGACTACCTCGTAATGGAGTCAACCTACGGTTCAACAAAACACCCACCCTTTTCTCCGATTATAAACAGGGTTAAGCGGATGGTTCTCAAGGTCTACAGACGGGGAAGCAAACTCCTGATTCCCGCTTTCTCAATAGGAAGAACCCAAACAATAATCTACATTCTGAACCACCTGGTTGAGAACAACCAGATTCCCGTGGTTCCGGTTTACGTTGACTCTCCCCTGGCTATTGACGCCACGGAAATCTTCCGCAGGCACCCAGAGTGCTACGACGCCGAGTTCAACGAGCTTCTCGAGTCTGGGGACGACCCCCTAACCTTTAAGGGGCTAAAATACGTTAGAGACGATGAGGAGTCCTTCGAGGTCTCAAACAAGAGAGAAACCAGCATAATAATAGCCGCCTCGGGAATGTGCACAGGGGGAAGAATAAAAAACCACCTCGAACGCCACGTATCGGACCCGGACTCCATCCTGCTCTTCGCAGGGTACCAAGCCAGGGGAACCCTCGGAAGAAAACTGGTAGAGGGCAAGAAAAACGTGAAAATATACAGCAGGAGGTACCCCGTGAGGATACGCGTAGAAATGCTTCACGGGCTCAGCGCCCACGCCGACAAAAACGACCTCATGAGGTGGGTTGAGAGAATCAAAAACCTCAGGGGGGTGTTTCTCGTTCATGGAGAATACTGGGAATCCCAGGCACTGGCAAAGAGTATCAGCTCAAAAAAACGGGTGAAAGTTAAAATACCCAAACAAGGGGAAGCGATTGAACTCCATTGAAGGTGAATTCCACTCAGGAAATTGAACCAGTGTTACGTAACTGTACGCTATTAGCTTCTTTTCTGATTTCTCTAGAATAAACTGAATCCAAACCGAGGAATACTATTTTTGCTTTGGTAATGTAAAGTGATTCTCTAGAAGCTTCTTCTATAAGTTCAGTTCTTAGGATTACGTCCTTAAGTTTTGTTAATAACTAGTGGCTTCCTCAATGTCTGCCAGCTCCATTTGCAACTCTTTTCGGGTTTCAATGAGAGCTTTCCAAGTAAACCACTCCTCATGGGCCTCGAACCCGTCTGGCAGGTTGCTAGCATACTCCTGAGAGGATCCATGCTTTTCTTCGAGTTTTCGGAGCTTTTCCTCCACTTCTCTCAGTTCTTTTAAAACCTACTGCCTTCTCTCTTTCAAAAACCTTAAGGCGACACCCTTGAATAACCCCATATTCTTCTCAATAACCCTCAACAAACTTGACAAGGAAGCCACCCTACCTAAAACTTCGTATTTTCGAACAACCCTACCCATTGAAAGCGTATAAGCATTGTTAAATCTTCCCTCAGGCTGTTAGAAGAACATTATTTGATGCTGAGAAACGCAGAAGGCTGTTAAAGTGGCATCATAAACCATTTCCTTGTGTTCTCTTGGAACGTGGGCGGGTCGTAAGATTTATCTCGTATTGAACGGTAAATGTTCCAAACGAGAGGATTTGTGAATGTGTCAGTGGTGTGTTCAGCATGGTGAAGGTAAGAAATGGTATCTGAACATTAAGAACTACGCGAGGAAAATGTACAAGGCACGGCGCGATTCGCTTGGAGGAAAGGAGTAAGTTCCCCGCTCTTAGGAACAACTGGTAAAAAAGGTGTGCGGGTTGAGGGTCATAGTTGACATGAATAAGTGTGTGGGTGCCATGGAGTGCGCCAAGTGTTTGGATATCTGCCCCTGCACGGTTTTCGCTATGTACCCGAAAGAGGTTAAAATGTTTCGAGCCAAGCAAGGAGTGGGAAATCATCCCCGACCTTGAGGTGCGGTGCATCGGCTGTATGAAGTGCATCGAAGTGTGCCCGGGAAACGCGATCAAAATCCTTGAAGGGGAGGTGGGAGCGGAGTGAAGTACGATTACTACTTCGCGGATGAGGCGTTATCCGCTCTCAACGAGGAGTACTCCTTGGAAAAATGCGTTAGGGAGTTCGCCTCGAAGGTGAAACGGTCGGAAGAAGACCCAGTAAAGCTGGGCGAGCGGTTCTTCAAAGAGCACGGGGAAAAAGCGATAAGGAAGGCGATCGAGTTGGGAGACAGGTACATGGACCGTCAGGGGGAGGTGCTCATGCAGGTTGCTGAGAAAACGGGTCACGTGTTTCCACACGTCCCCCAGAGGTACTGGGAACTGATGCTCATGGGAACAAGGCCAACGGCGAAAATCTACGTGTACAGCAACAACACACAAGTCATAGACTTCACAATACCTAAGTGCCCAGGATACGAACTGCTGAAAGAAAACCTGGATCAGAAAACGGCCGACGAACTGCCGTGCAGGCACGCCTGCCTCGCAGCACTCGAAACACTTTATAGGGAACTCAACCTAAGCGTAGACGTAGAAATGACAGAGAAGATGCCAGAGAAACCATGCCACTTCGTGTCAACAAAGAGGTAGACACCAGCATTCCAACCCTTCGTGAAAAAGAACTAACGTTTGTGGTAGCATAGGTGGAAGTGATACCGTGAATGTTTTTAGAGCAATAGAGGAGAGAAGGAGTATAAGAAACTTTACGGGAGAAGTTCCGGACGAAAAGACCGTGCTCTCCATCATTGAGTCGGGGAGACTAGCTCCCTCAGCTGGGAACAGGCAGCCCTACAGGTTTGTCGTTGTTTGGGATAGAGAGAAGATCCGAAAGATAGCCGAGGCCTCGATGAACTTCCTCAAAAAGGCGGGAGTGGTAATAGTTGGAGTCGCGAAACCCCGCGAGTCACCCAAGTGGTACCCTGTGGATACAGCGATAGCCCTTGAGCACATGGTTCTTGCGGCCCAAGCCCTAGGGCTCGGAACGTGCTGGATAGGAACCTTCAGCGAAGAAAAAGTAAAAGAAATCCTGAAAATACCTGAGGACGCAACCATAGTGGCTATGCTCGGAGTTGGGTACCCTAAACTGGTGCCGAGTCCAACCTCGAGAAAAAGGATGGAGGACATCACCTACCAAGATGAGTGGAACAAGCCCTACACACGGCACAGATAGAAGGAGCCAAGGGAAGCTTTGGCAACCTCAAGAGGAGTTATCTTTTCGAAGAGAAGACTCAACATCCCAATTCCGGCTTCTAAGATCTGTTAGAATCCTCCCGGCCGTATTATGGCTGTTGTCACAACCCTGCCAACCAGGGTGTCGTCCTGCTTTTTTATCGGTATGTCGAATATGAGGAAGAGCATGTTGTTCTTAACGTAGATGTCCTTCACCTCAACCTGGGATTCCAGAACATCGCCGGGCCTTATTGGTGCGTAGTACTCGTATCTCTGACCGCCGTGGAGAAGCTTGGTCATATCTTTTATTACGCCTTCCTCAACGAGTTTCCCGGCGCCGTAGAACGAGGGGAGAAAGATAACCGACAGGAACGATGGGGGTGCGATTATCTTGGAATCGTCAGGGTCGGTGTACTCGGGCTTCAGGTCTCCAGTCGCCTTCGCGTAGGCCCTTATGGCGTCGCCTGTCACCTCATAAGTGTTTGGTGGAAACTTGTAACCCTTAAACTTCTCATACTTGTCTTCACTCACAAAACCACCTCTCCTGCCCCTCTTTCCTGCTTCAAGTATAAAAATTTTTTTGGTGAAAAGAAAGGCATGATGTAGTAAGTGCGTATTTTATCTTTTTTTGGGTTTGTTGGTGGTTTGTCTATCTCCCTTTTTGAGCCTTGATTCCCGGAAAGAAGCCCTCATAAATCTCCCTTCACAACCGCTAAGTCACATACACCCCCTCAAAAAACATACATATTACATCGTGCCGAAAAGAAACCCGGATGGGTCACCCCCCCCAAGAGGAACCGAAAGAACATTGTCTTCAATTTTTGGGGTTTTTCGTTACCTGTAAGATAAGATTTTTATTTGATGCAAAATAATCGTGAGCGCGAGAAAGTATACATCTGAGCGATGTTTACGGTTAAACGGAAAAATGCGGAACTTTAAGGCCTAAAGGTGAGGGATCCTCTGACAAACAGCGCCCACTCGCCCGCCGGGACGCTTCTGAGAGGATGCTTCCGAGCCGAGCCTAACACCAGGTTACTCACCCCACCCGTCAGGGGACTTCAAAATGCTGAATCATAATAAGAGGAATGACTTGATTCTCACCAATTGGCTTCTCTGCGATTTCCACATCCACACGGATATGAGTGATGGAAAACTACCCCTAAACGAGGTAATCGATCTTTTTGGCGAAGAGGGATTCGACGCTATAAGCATAACAGACCACATTTTTGACGAGAAAACACTCGAAGAAGAAATAGAAAAAAGGGAAATAAACGCAATAACGAGGGAAAACTTTCACGATTATTTGCGGCTTCTATGGAAGGAGTCCAAGAGGGCCTGGGAGGAGTACAGAATGCTAGTCATACCCGGCGTGGAACTCACAAACAACCAAGGAAAGTACCACATCCTGGCGATCGACATAAAAGAATACATCGACCCCGCCCTACCCGTGAGAACCATTGTCGAAGAGATTCACAGCCAGGAGGCAATCGCCATCGCCTGCCACCCGCACCACAAGCAGTCAGAAGGAAGACAGCCATTCATTCACCTCTGGAACCACCGCAAAGAGTACGAGGGGATCTTCGACGCCTGGGAGGTAGCCAACCGCGACGACCTCTTCAACGTCATCGGCCTAAAAAAGTTCAACTACATAGCAAACTCAGACTTCCACGAAGCACGACACGTTTACTCCTGGAAAAGCCTAATAAAAGCCGAAAAGAACACAGAAGCAATAAAACAAGCGATACGAGAAAACAGGGAAATAGCCATCTATCTTTTCAGAAAAAACAAACACAAAAAAGAGTAAAAACTCTAACCATCTCAGGTTCTCTAGTGCCTGATATTCCTCATCGGGTAATTCTTCGAAGTATTCATTCAGGATCACACTTTTCCTCAAGGGAGAAGAGTTTATTGTTAAACGTTTAGTATTACTTTGTGATACCCATGGTTAAACTCAGACTGAGAGTTGGCCCCAAGGGGCAAATAGTGCTCCCAAAAATGGTGAGGGACAAACTGAACATTAAGCCACGGAGCTATGTATTAGCGGAATTCAGGGAGGACAGCCTAATCCTACAGAGAGCGCCGGACATGGAGGAATTCCTAGAATGGCTGAAAAAGTCTCGGAAGCCTGTGGCAAAGGAGGTTTCCAAACTTAGCATAGAGGATGAGGCCCTCGAAGATATTCCTTGATTCCTCTTATGTGATACGCAGAAAGTGACAAAGGTTTTCAATTATATTTTACAATGTTCCATTTGGAAGCGATTAAGCAGGAAAAACGTCTAATTGTTAACATAATAGTTATAGATGAAACCGTTTGGATTTTATCGAGAAAGCTCAAAATCCCGCTGAGCGAGACTTTCGAATTGACGGATGGATTTATGCCCTTTCTAGAAGCGATTCCAATAAACTACAGTGACTACAGTGTTATGAAGAGAATTATGATGGATCATGGCCTGAAACCTTCAGACGCGCTCCACGCAGCATCCATGAAAAAGGCTGGAATCGAACACATAGTTTCAGAAGATAAAGACTTTGACAAGATACCCTGGATAAAGAGAATATGGTTGGACACCACGCATTAGGCTGCCAAGCGCTTCCTAACAGAAAAAGAACAGATAAAAAAGGATAGTGAAAAAAGGGACTGAACTCGTTTTTAAACAAACTTTAAAAAATGAACGCTCTTAAATACACTACTTTCAGTACACACCGTACATGAACGCGGTTTCTGTCATTGCCTTCACGTTCTCCGGTTTAGCCTCGTCGGGTATCCCGTTTACAGCGCCGTAGGAACACGGTCCAGCTCCTTCAAGGCAACAGTATATCGCTAATTCTCTGTTCTCTCCCTAAACAATTTGTCTGGTGTTTTTCACGAATAACACACCGCATCGTCTAAATACTGGAATAATCTAGTTAATAAAAGAAAGGTTGGGTGAGTGGTTCACTTTCTGTAAACGCCGTACTTGAAGGTTGCTTCTGTCATTGCCTTTACGTTTTCTGGTTTGGCGTCGGTGGGTATGCCTCCCACGGCTCCGTCCATTATGAAGCCGCCGCCTTCTCCCACCACTTCGATCAGCTTTTTGCAGTACTCCTCAACCTTTGCTGGTGTCCCGGCGCACAGAAGCGAGGGTGGCACATTCCCCTTCAGGCATACTCTGTCCCCTATGACCTCTTTGGCCTTGAATATGTCGGTGGCGTCGAGGTGGGCTATGGTCTTCCCCTTCGGCAGCTCCCTTAAGTACTCTAGGCGGGGCGTGTAGTCACCCTCGTAGAAAACCTTCGGAACAAGCCCCTTGTCCACCAGCGCCAGGATCACCTTTTTCAGGGTGGGCCAGTAGAACTCCTCAAACTGCTCGTTTGACATGAAGCCGGCAGCCCCGCGGTGAAGCGGAATGAAGACTCGGGGATTTCCAGTCATAGCGTAGGTGGC
>JAUQYY010000124.1 GCA_030587505.1 Candidatus Sigynarchaeota archaeon | reverse complement strand
AGGCAAAAAAGGAGAGATTGACACCACCAGGGACACAGCCAACCCCACAAAACAACCATCAACTGCGTAACTCCTAAAGAGATAAAACTCAGAAAAAACCTTGGAGAGGGGGTGGGTAGCCTTCTGCTAATATCCGAGGAGTTGCCCCTAAACCTGATGTCCATAGGATTAGAATTAGAAACCGACTCCAAGATGGAGAACCTGAAAAGGTACACGAATCCGCCGAAGAGCAAAGCGATGTTCTATATAGGCTGCAGCCTCGCCTACATTTACACGGATCTTGCTGAGACAAAGCTACTCGAGGAGTTACCAATGGTTGGGGGGATGAAGTACTGCTGCGGGGGATACGTGTACAGACTCTTCGGCGAAGAGGAAGCAAGGCTAAAGGGTGTGGAACTGCTGGAGGAGTTTAACAGGCTCGGGGTGGAAAGGCTCATCTCCTTCTGTCCGGGCTGCGACCGTATGATTAGGAGCGTGTACCCCAGAATCGTCGAAGGGTACAGTATCGAAAGCCAGAGCATCATCGAATACCTTATAGAAAAGTATCACAAGGGTGAACTGGAATTCAAGGAGAAGACAAACAAGACGGTAGCTTTTCACGACCCCTGCCCGTGGAGAGGGCTGGACAGAGAAATTTACGAGGGGCCTCGGGAGCTTCTGGAAATCATGGGAGCCGAAGTGGTTGA
The DNA here is from genome assembly GCA_030587505.1 of Candidatus Sigynarchaeota archaeon. Taxonomy (GTDB): domain Archaea; phylum Asgardarchaeota; class Lokiarchaeia; order Sigyniarchaeales; family Sigyniarchaeaceae; genus Sigyniarchaeum; species Sigyniarchaeum tengchongense. Next base: position 3,450 of record JAUQYY010000124.1, on the reverse strand, counting down.
GATGAAGCACAACAGGGAGAAATCCCTGTGCTGCGGCGCCCCAATCTCATTCTCAAACAGAGAACTTTCGGAAAGAATAGCGGATATGAGGGTGTCAGAAGCCGAAGAAGCCGGTGCTGACGCAGTAGCCTTCATCTGCACGGGCTGCGTCTACGCACTATCCAAGAAAGCCACAGAGAGAAACATAGAGACGTACTACATAACAGAGTTGGCCCAGATGGCAATCGGAGAAAAACCACCACACCGAATAGTGGAAGTCACAGACCAAATAGTGGAACTTCTGACCAAAAAGATCCTTGAAAATCCAAGTCTAATAAAAGACAAGTACATCATCAAAAACGGAAAAATAAAACGACTCTAGCCAACATTCGATAACAAACCTGAAGCCATGAGAAATCCAGCCTCTTGGTCTAAGAAAAACAAGAACAACAAATGCGTTTAGAAATGTCAGGAAAGAAATGTCGAAATCTTTTTTGAAACATAAGACTTAAATCCCGCACCGAAGACATACTATCTGAGCTTACAGAATTCTAAAAAACCGCAAAATCAAGTATTAGTAGAGTAGAAGGAAGGGTGCGTGAAAAATGAGAGATGTTGCAATAATTGGAATAGGACACACGAAATTTGGAAAAGCGGATAAGAATCAGCTCGAACTCTTCGGCGACGCGGCGGCAGAGGCGATGGAAGACGCAAACGTGGACAGAAAAGAGATAGAGGCACTCTACATGGGATCCGTCCTCCCAATGTTCGAGGAAGGGCAGGGGATGCCGCAGGTGTACGCGACCTCCGAGCTTGGCCTGGGACACATACCGTCAACAAGATTTGAGGGAGCGTGCGCATCGGCAACGGTTGCGATAAGAGACGCGTACATGTGGGTCGCCTCCGGACAGTTTGACATCGTGCTCGCGGGCGGAACCGAGAGGGCAACAATAATGGGAACCCCGTTCGCCACGAGAACCTTCGCAATGGGTGGCCTTGCAGCCACCGAGGGGCCCGCGGGTCTCACGTTCCCCGGAGTGTTCGCCATGGCGGCTGTTCTGTACTCTAGATTCTATGAAATACCCCTGGAAAAACTGAGGGAAAAAATGGCGTATGTGTCGATAAAAAACCACAAACACGGAGCACTAAACCCCTTAGCGCAATGGTACAAGAAGTACGGAGATTTAACGGTGGAAAAGGTCTTAAACTCGCCGAAAATAGCAGACCCCCTCACACTCTTGGACTGCTGCCCATTCAGTGACGGAGCCGCTGCTCTGGTAATCTGCGCCGCCGATGTGGCGAGAAAGTATACAGACGAGCCTGTTTACATTCTGGGCACGGGTCAGGGTACAGGCGGAGCCCTAGCGAGACTTGAAGACTTCACCAAGCCGCCGTCAAGGGTTTACTCCGCGAGGATGGCTTTTAAGCAGGCGGGTTTGTCTCCAAAGGACATTGACATTCTTGAGCTTCACGACTGCTTCACCTCCGCTGAACTTATCGCGCTTGAGGCTATGGGCTTCTTCGAATGGGGTGAGGCCGCCGACGCCACGGTTGATGGACAGACCGATCTGGGTGGCAAGATTCCGACCAATATGTCTGGGGGATTGATTGGTAAGGGCCACCCAATCGGAGCAACTGGAGCTTCCCAGGTCTACATGGTTATTCAGCAGATGAGAGGCGCCGCCCCGAAGGGTAACCAGGTTGACCCCGTTCCCGAGATCGGGATGACCGACACTCTGGGTGGAGATTTCGGAACACTCTGTCATATAATTCTAGGAAGGACGAGAAGGTAAGTGGTGAGAATGGTAGGTGTAGACCCAACCGAGATTGAAAAGAAGATTAAGAGCCGGTACGTTTTAACGTTCAGCGATTACGAAAACGGGCTAAGAGAGGGGAAGCTACTCGGACTGAAGTGCAAGGACTGCGGAGAGTACACTTGTCCACCTATGATCGTCTGCCAGAGGTGCGGCAGCTCAAACGTCGAGAAAGCCGAGCTGAGCGGAAAGGGCGAGCTAATGACTTACACAGTTATCAGAGTCCCGCCTGAGGGTTTCGAGGCACCGTACATTGTCTGCCTCGTCAAGACGGAGGAAGGTCCCTGGATCGTCGGGAGACTGGACTACGACCCTGAGGGTGTTTCCGAGGAAGTGCTCGGAAAGAATGTGAAGATTAAGGGTGTGTTCGCCTTCTCCGACAAGTACTCAGGTGGAGAACACGTTTGCCCGGTGTTTGAAATTTCCTAGCATCGCAACACAGGGGGCTGGCATCACCTACTCCAAAACACAAAGAAACTTGGGCTGCAAGGATCCGAATCCTACACGTTTTCTCAACCCTAGAAGCCCAAGGCTCTTTTAGAACCCTCCATTCTTATTTTTTGTAAAAATTCCTCCCCATAAGGTACTCTTTGTTGTGAGGGGAAATTTTGAGTCCCGATTCCTCTCTGTTTGTTGAATGATGGAAGTGAGCTACCCATGGCTGTAAGCCTGTGGGCTTCCCGCTTCAGCGGTGAGGCTTGCTGGTATCTCTACCAGTAGAGGCTTCACCTCGGCGGGCGCTTTGGGCCGCCCCGGCCCCGCATCTCTATAGCATATTGTAATGTTATATATAAACTTGGCGTTCGCTCTCATCCCACCGCTGAAGCGTGCGGGATTTCCCGCTCACAATGTTAAAGAGTGTTCCCGCTTTCTGCGATATTTTCTAGGAATTGGTGAGAGAAAGGATTTTCGGGAGGTTACCCGAAAACTTTGGTGCTTTTGCTCCTGAGAAAGTCACGGAAACCTTTAGACATCGGACTCGTTGTTTCGTATATTTTTGTTTTTCGACCCCGCTTTTTGGCTTTGGTTTCGCTCGGATTACTCTTTGAGCGTGTCTATAACCTTCTTTGTTGTTGTGATGTATCCTATTACGGAGGATATGCATTTTAGCGCCGCCTCGTGTCTTTCGGGGTTTGTTCCCACCACGTGGTCCTCGGGTATTATGACTCTGTAGTCGAGTGCTCTCGCGTCTAGCGCTGTTGCCAGGACGCAGCCATCGGTGAACGCGCCGGTCAGGATGGGGGTTTCTATTCTTAGTCCACCGAGTAGGATTTCGAGGTCGGTTCCCATGAAGGCGCTGTACCTTCTCTTGTTGGTAACTATTGTAGTCTTTTTCGTGGGGGGTAACTCCGTGATGATTTCTGCTTCGGGGGTTCCTTCGATGCGGTGGGGTTCCTCGAAGTCGAGTTCAATTCCGTAGTCCACTCCCGAGGGCCTGTGTGTCTCCTTGGTGTAATATAAGGGGTATTCCGTTGCTTCTTGCCTGCCGGAGTATCTTCTTAGTGTTAGGAATTATTTTCTTGATTTGCTCCCATCGCTCAGGCGTGTTTTTCTCTCTGGACGCGAAGTCGTTTTGCATATCGATTACGAGAACCGCTGTGTTCTGCTTCAGCTTATTTAAATCGAATTCCTTTTTCATTGCTATTACCTCGCGGAT
>JAUQYY010000118.1 GCA_030587505.1 Candidatus Sigynarchaeota archaeon | reverse complement strand
TAACGTAGCGGCCCTTAACTGTTCCCGATGGTACGCGGAACCTCTTCCCGTACCCCTTCGCCGCTCTTCTCAGGTTTAAAGCCATGTTGAGTATCTTGTTTGCGTTTATTGGTCTTCCAATCTCACCGGTCTTCTTTTTAGGGGCTTTACCCGCAACCCCCACAATCTCCTGGGGGGTGCTTTGGGCGCCCGCCCCCTCTTCCGCTTCTTCCCTCTCCGCTTCTTTCTTCTTTTGTTTCGGTTCTTCTTGTTGGAGGTTCTGAAGCGCCGTTTCGAGCTCCTGTTCCTTTGAGAATATCTCTTCGAAGGGCAGTCTTCTGAGCCTGTGGGGTAGCGCCAGCCTGGCAGCCTTCCTTACGTCCTCCAGCGTGACCTCTGTTCTTCCGTCGAACGCTGCTAACGCCTTGGCAGTGGCTACGATAACTATGTCTGCTCTGTGGGTGTGAATACCCAGTTCGAGGCTCAGCCTTGAAACCATGTCGAGAAGCTCGTCGCTGATTTCCACGCGGTTTAAGAGTTCCCTAGCTTTGACTATTCTCTCCCGCAGCTCCCTCTGCGGGGCGCTGTACTTCTCCACGAATGCTTGGGGATCTCTCTCGAACTCTTCTCTCCTTCTAACTATCTCCTTCCTCTGCTCGATGTCTCTCAGAGCTTCAATCTGTACGCACAAGCCGAACCTGTCGGATATCTGGGGCCTTAGCTCCCCTTCCTCAGGGTTCATGGTGCCTATGAGTATGAACCTCGCGGGGTGCGAAACGGACACCCCCTCACGCTCAACCACGTTTACACCCATGGCTGCCGAGTCGAGGAGTATGTCCACCAGGTGGTCGTCCAGTAGGTTCACTTCGTCAACGTAGAGTATTCCCCGGTTCGCCTCCGCGAGAAGCCCCGGCTCTAGGGACGCCAAACCCTCTTTCAACGCTCTTTCCACGTTTAGGGAGCCGACAACCCTGTCCTCGGTGGCGCTAAGCGGCAGGTCAACAACCCTCATCTTTCTCTTCTCCACGGGGAGTTCCTCTCCCCGCTCGTACCTGCTTAAACACTCGTCGCACATCTCTGAGGTGTCCCGCGGGTTACAGTTGAAGGGGCACCCCTTGACAACCTCTATTTCTGGCAGGAGGTCGGCTAGAGCTCTGGCTGCCGTGGACTTTCCCGTGCCCCGTTCTCCCCGCAGCAGGACGCCACCCACCATGGGGTTTATGGCTGCTGAGAGAAGTGCCATTTTCAGGTTTTCTTGGCCCACTATGGCCGTGAACGGGTAGAACCATTTTCTCAGGTGTCTCGTCAGTTCTTACTACCTCCTTTTACACGTTATTCTTCTAGTTCTCCTTCCACTTCTAGGTACAGTTGGCGGAGCTTGTCCAGCTCTTCTTGAGTTGCCTGCCAGTATCCGCGCTGGCTGGCTTCTAGGAGGCGGCCTATTATTTCGTGTAGCGCCCACTTGTTGTTCTCCTGGAGCCTCTTTCTCATCTCCTCGTTGAACACGTAGTTCTCGGCTACTCTGCTCCATATCCAGTTGTCCACCCTGTTGGTTGTTGCTGCTAGGCCCAGCAGGTATTCCACGCGGTCTGCGATTTTCTGCCCTCCGTGGTAGTCGTGTTTCAGCATTCCGTCTATCCACTTCGGGTTCAGCAGGCGCGTTCTAACTCCTCTTTTGATAGCTCTGTCAACTGTTTCTGTTCTTATCACCTCTCTTGTCGTGTCTGAGATAAGCATCTCTGGCTTTTCGCCCTTGACTGTTTCAACAGCTTTTGAGAGACCCCCAAAGAACTCGTAGTAGTGGTCTAGGTCAGTAACCTCGTACTCGTGTGTGTCGCGAACCTGGGAGACGAGCTCCACGTTTTGCAGGACGCTTCGGTAAATCCTGTCCACCTGCCTGCCGTGAACGTTCTCAGCGTAAACGTTGTTCATACTCGATATGTAGGCTTCAGCCACCTGTTCCTCCGACTCCCAGTTGGACGTTTCAATCAGCCGGGTGAGCCGGGTTCCGTACTCTCCAGATCTGGGTCCGAAGATACGCGCGTTCGAAAGTCTCTTCGCTGTTTTCTCGTCCTGGAACTCTTCGACGAGGTCCCTGAAAAGTTCGTCTGAGTGTTTTTTGACGTAGTTTCTGTTCTCCACCTCGTCCAGTGAGGCGACCATGCTGAAGGCCTCGTTCAGCAGTTTCATGGTCTCCGGGAACATGTCTCGGAAGAACCCGCATATGTTGACGACGACGTCTATTCTGGGTCTTCCCAACTCTTCGAGCGGGATCAGTTTCAGCTTCGGGAACCAGATGCTCCTCTCCCGAACGACTTTGACGCCGAGGTAGCCGAGTATCTGCCCCACCGTTTCTCCCCTCGTCTTTGTTGTTTCGAATCCCCATAGCACCACCGCCACGCTTTCAGGGTATCTCCCGTTCTTCTCGTAGTACTGCCTCAGGGTGTTCTCCGCTATTTCAACACCCCTCTGGTACGCGGCGTCGCTGGGTATGAGGCGTGGGTCGAACTGGTAGGTGTTGCACCCGGTTGGGAGAACCTCCGGGGTGCGTATGGGGTCTCCCCCTAGGTTGGGGAAAACATAGTTGCCGTCTAGAGCGCTGATGAGGCTGCCCAGCTCGTCACTCGTCTCAAGGTTGGATGCGACCTGGTGTCCATAGGCCAGAGTTTCTTCGAGTTCCTTGGCTAACCGGCCTTTCAGCTCCGCGGATTTCAGCGCGGTCTCCAGCGAGTTGAAAGAAAGCCTGACAACCCTTTTTGCTTCTTCTTCTATTTCGCTCAGAACCTGAGCGTAGCTTCTTCCATCGTGTTTTTCGTTGGGGTGCTTAATGGCGTAGTCGTAGTCGATTCCCCTCGATTCGGCGAGAATCCTGTTAAGGGACTTGATTTCACCCCTGTCATACCTCAAGATGAATGAGACGAACTCCACCAACTCTTCTTCCGTGTACTTTTCACCGAGGACGTGGAGTCCCCTTGGTATTATTGACCTTTTGATGGTGAAGAGCTCGTCGTAGATTTCGTCAATGTCTATGGATTCGATGTTGAACTCCTTCGCTTTCTCCACGATTTGGGAGTGAACCCTCTTGGTTCGAATCGGATCTTGGAGGATTGCCTCGTGGTATTCCCTTATGAGTTCCTCAAGCTCCGTGAAGCCCTCGTAGAGCCCTGACTGCGTGTATGGTGGGGACATGTGGTTGATAATGGTGGCGTAGCTCCGCCGCTTGGCTATCATAGCCTCCGACGGGTTGGTTATGTGGTAAACGTACAGATGGGGAACGTTACCGATAAGAAAGTCTGGGTAGCACTCCCGGGACATTCCCGCCTCCTTTCCCTTCATAAACTCTATGGTTCCGTGGGTGCCGACGTGAATAACCGCGTCCGCCCCGAACTCTTTTTCTAGCCACCTGTAGAAGGCGATGTACTGGTGGTGGGGAGGCAGGTTCTTGTCGTGGTAAGCCTTTTCGGGGTTTTCATGAACTCCGCGGGTTGGCTGAAGACCAACGAACACATTGCCCAGCCTAATCCCCGGGATGAGCAGTTTCCCGTCTAAACTCATAACGCTTCCAGGCGGTTCACCCCACTCCCTGATTACCTCACTCCTCATCTCCTCGGATAACTCGTTGAACCACTGCACGTACCTGTCGACGGGAACACTCACCGCGTTCTGGGACGTGAGCCTCCTCGGGCTCCATTTTCCAGAGTTCACCAAGCCTTGGGTTAAAAAGAACTCCTTAAGCTCGAATGATTCTGGAATCGAGTCACCCAAGTTGTAGCCTTCCTTCTTCAGTCTTTGGAGTATCCTGTGAAGGCTTGTGAAAACGTCTAGGTAGGCGGCGTTTCCTAAGTTGTGCTCGCCAGGGGGGTAATTGTAGATGACGATGGCGATTCTTCTCTCGGAACGCCTCTTCCTCTTGAGGGCAAGCCACTTGAGCATCCTCCCCGCGATTCTCTCCACACGGTCCTCGATTGCTATGGTTGACTTGACCTCGTCTCTGATGACGCTGCTGTAGTCTAGGTCTTTTATTCCGAGTGAGGGGATGGGTTCTATGACTCCGTCTAGCTCTGGGAGGATGGTCGTTGCGATAAGCTCGGTTGGGGAGAATCCCTGAGACGACGCCCTCCACTTCTCCACCTCTCTCATGTACATGGGAGCCGCATCGAAAATCGGGACGTTTAATTCTCTTAACAGTTTCAGTGTTTCCTCTGGCGCGCCACCAAGTGGACCCCCGTTGAAGCGGAACCATATGAAGCTCACGGCGGCGTCGATGAAAGGCTTTCCCTGCCTGAAGAAAAACTTTCTTATTGCTTTCAGGTTGTCCACCCCGTCCGAAAAGACGGGAATGATGTTGACGGCGGGCTCCAACCTGCTGATCAACGCGCTGACGCCCGGGATCGATGGTTCGAAGTGCATGCCCCCGTAGAACAGTACGCCGACTGTGGGTTTTTTCGGGTCAAAATTATCTTTGAGGTACTCGTCTAAGCTTGTATAGAACCTGTCCAGCCTGGGGTGGTAGATTCCCGCGTCGGGGAATTCAGCTGGAGGTTCAACTCTTACCTTCTGCCCACCGTACTCCTTGGCAACGAACAGGAGCATGTTTTTTATGTTCCTCTTCCCGCTGTATTTCCAGTAATCCATTATACGCATCCAGTTCTTGGCGTGCTTCAGGCTGCCGAAGGGCAGGAATGTTGCCATCCTTTCAACCATGCTCTGAATCTTCTGAATCTTCCTCCAGTCCACGCCTTTTGGGGAGGGCTTCCTTTTCTCGAATATTTTTGCGGGTGAGAATGTTCCGATTCGTGTGAGCGACATAATCTCCACGGATCCGCCCACAAGGGTGATCACGGTTTTCTCAGAGCCTGACAGCGCTTCACGGACCAGGTTTAGTGTTCTTCCCCTGCCTCTTATGTCTAAGAGCACTATGTCAGCGTTTCTCAAGTCCTTCTTCACCGCATCCTCATCGACGAGTTCTTCTGCGATTTCGTGAACGTAGTACAGTTTTAGGTCTAATATTTCCCCGTATTCTTCCTTGATTTCTTTGACCGCTTCGGCGAAGGACATGGAAGCGACGGTGTTGCCTATTACCGTGATTTTGGTGGTCACGTTGAACCCCAGCTAGTATTACCTATTTGTGAAATAATAATATTCACTTCTTTTAAGCTTTATCCAACCCCGCCGAGAAACAAACAAAAATACAAGGCCTCCACAGGGGGACCAAGAACCAGTTCCGGAGCCGAAAACCCTCAAAAACCGCGAAAACACGAAAAACTCGCACCAATAGTCGAGTCGGGTGAGGCGTCACAGCGGTCTGGTTTAAGCTCAGGAAGCCGGTATCTCTTCAGAAGCGGCGGGTGTTGGAGTGTTACTGGTTCGTGTTTTCGGCCTTTTCCCTTTTGGGTATTATTATTTTTTCGCCCTTGGCTCCTATTGCTTCCGCTTTTCCGTCGAGAAACATTGCGGCTACTATGCAGCACGCTGTTGCGTCTAGTTCGTGCTTGGTGCGGGGCCTGTGTTCAAACTTTACGAATCTGTCCAGCTGGTTCTCGTTCACTCCCATTATTTTGTAGAACGCACTGGGGAAAACTTCGATCACGTTGCCCAGTCTTGCTTTCAGCCTTATTGCTCTCCAGGTCAGCTCTTTTACGAAGTTTGGTGGGAATGCTTTTATTCCTCTGCGTATGAGTTCTTTCTCCGCTTCTCTGTACCCCTCGCTGTAGGTTAGGGGCGCGTCTATGGCTACGAGGTCTGGGTAGGCCCGGACGGTGCTGTTCAGTATCTGTATGTCTGTGTAGACTATTCCTGTTACCACGTACCCGTCGTCCCAGAGGGCGAACCCCGTCGGGTTTGTTTCCTTTGAAGCTAGGTCTAACCCCACTATGACTACCACTTTTGATACCCGCTTTGGGTTGGTGTTTCTGGAGCTACTTTTCTGATGTTTTCCCTACAATACACAAATATATGGCTTTTGCGTGATATTAAACAAGCATATCACGCTGTTAATTTTGGGTGTTAATCGTTGACCGTCTACGAAGCCGGAATTATGAGGAACGGAGTGTTACTGGCTCTTCGTGTGTATCACCATACGTCTAGTGTGGATCAGGATTTGAAGAGCGCACTGTTTTCAGCACTGGAGATGGCTACTAGAGACACGTTCGGTGACAGTCTAGACATTATACAACTAAAGACCATTAGCATTGTTTACGCTAAATCCCCCAAGGATGAGGGGAAATTTGTGGCCTACGCCGTTTGTGACCGGAAATCAGACTGCAAGCTTATAAAAGAAATCCTTCAAAACATTCTCGAAAGCTTCTTGGAGGAGTACTCTGACAACCTTGATTCTCCGAAGAGGGAGGACTACGCTAACTTTAAGGAGAAAATGGACGAGTTTTTCAAGGACCTTTCCGAGACGCCGGATGAGCGTGCCAGATCTCTGTTTGGCTAGAGCATGGGGGGTATTCGGGTTATATTTCTTCTTTTCTGTTACCTTTTCCCTCCAGATTGGTTTGTGCAGTTGAATCGAAAAGTATTAATCTGGTGTTCTTTATAGTAAGGAAAGCGACTACTTGATATTATTTGAATTACTTGATAGTACTGAGAATGGCTTAGTGTGGTGAGAATTGCATTGCCCTCCCTGATTGAGTATCTTATTGTGGCTTACTTTGCGCCTTCTCTGCTTAATCTCGTTATCCTGTATCCCTCGCTGCTAAACATGATAATGCCCGACTTCGTCAAAATGGTGCTGCCGCTTGAGCACACCCCGCTGGATTACGTTCAGTTTGCTGTCGCGTTGGTCGTTGTAGTTGTGAGCCTAATTCTGGGCTACAAAATCTACAGGAAGAACCCGAACTACTGGCTCAACAAGATTTTCACAGCCTTCTACGTG
>JAUQYY010000107.1 GCA_030587505.1 Candidatus Sigynarchaeota archaeon | reverse complement strand
TCTACGTGACCCACGACCAGTACGAGGCCAGAGCCCTAGCCGACCGCATAGCAGTCATCCACAACGGCAGGATAGAACAGATAGGAAAACCCGAAGACATATTCTACAGGCCCCAAACCGAGTTCGTCGCGTCCTTCACCGAAGCGGAGAACATATTCGAGGGTAGGGTGTCAGAGAACCGCCCCACTGAGGGACTCACAGAGGTAACCGTGGGGAACACCAAAATCAGCACGGCGTTCGACCCCGACCTGCAAGTGGGCCAGGACGTGAAGCTGATCATAAGACCCGAGGACATAATCATAGCCAAGACAAAACCTGTGACAAGCGCCCGCAACGTCCTAGGGGGGAAAGTGGCAGGCTTCACACCCCACGGGTCTATGTTCAAACTTGAGATAGATGTAAACGGTGTACCCGTGAGCAGTTTGATATCGAGAATCTCGCTGGAAGAGTTCAAAATAAAACCCGGGTCAAACGTGTATGTGGTGTTCAAATCCTCAGCAGTTCACATCATTAAATGAAACACAAACACCATGTTTCGGACTCTCAACCAGATTATACTCGCGAAGCCCACGAAGAGGAAAAACAGTGCGGGCTGATCGTGGTTTGCGTCAAATGTTTTTCGCTCATGAGAGTATTTGCTAAACCACAAGTTAAAAAAGCAGGGTAAATAAAGTATAAGATGAGTGTTTCGCGTGGGGCTTTAAGACCGGTTAATCTTCCTGGAACACTTGTTGAGAAGGGATCGCAGTCTCAAGGAAAGACAAGAGAGATATTTCTCATCTTCTGCCAGCAAGCTAAACTGGTGGTTAGATGTGGATAGAGAGAAAATAGAAAGACTTTTGGGGAATATTAAGAAGTCTATAAAAGTAGCTGAGAGTATGGCCAGTCTACCTTATGACGAGTTTATGGGTGATCTTAGAAACAGATACACCCTAAGGTTGGCTATTCTGGAAATTGTGGAAGCCGCCGTTAGCATAGGTCTCCACATCTTGAGAGAAAAGCAAGAAGCTGAAAAAATCGAGAGTTACTCAGAAACAATTGAAAAGCTGGTGGAGGTTGGGGTTGTGTCGGCCGAGGTTGGTGACGAGGTGGTGAAACTTGTTGGGCTCAGAAATCTCATTGCTCACCGATACTGGGAGGTTGACGACTCGAGGATTTATAGGGAAGCTGGGGGAAGTGGGCTTGAGATCATTAAAAGATTTGTGAGAGAGGTTGAGGAGCGTGTCCTTGGAGATTGAGGAGAGAGAAAGGTTGAGGTTCTTTGAATTTAAGAAGGGGCGTAAGGAGGCGCTGCTCAGAAAGATCGTGAATCTTCTGGAAAATCGCGAGGAGGTTTTCTGGGCTTTTGCCTACGGGTCCTTCCTTAGAGACGTTCCCTTTAGGGACGTCGACATCGCAGTCTACGTGGATAGGGATGTGGACCCGTTGGATTTCAGATTCAGGCTTGGCAGGGAGTTGTCTAGGGCAATCGGGCTGCCCGTGGATGTAAAAGTCATAAATCGAGCACCACCATGGTTTATCATAAAGGTGATAAATGAGGGGAGAAGGCTCGTAGAAAAGGTACCTCTCCTCACCGAGAAACTTTACCTTAAAGCCATAGACGAAAAAGCCAAGATAACCTCCGCGTAGGCGAGCACACTTATTGTTACGCTCCTTTGACGGTTGAATAACCGTTTGAAGCTTATCTATTGCTTTTTGACTGCTTCGCAAAGCTCTTTTGCGGGGCAGTTGCTACACTTTTTTCTCCTGCAGTAGTCTTTGCCTATTCTTAGCAGAGCGGTTTCGAAGTTTGGGAATCCGTAGCCCTTCACCCTGTTTTTCTTCCAGATGTCTAGAAGTTCTTCAAGATTCGATTCCACCTTCTTCGTGTTTTCGAGTAGTCCAAGGTTTTTGGCGGCTGTGAGTGTTAGTTCTTGGGGTTGGGGATTCGCTTTTTCCCAGATTCCCCTGAGCTCCCTAAGAAAGATGTTCACCGTTACGTCTCCTATTCCCTTTCCAAGATTCTTCAGTCTTTCCTCAAGGTCACGGGCACCCGCGGATTTATCGTGAAGAAGGTTAAGGTCCCCGTTGTACTCCCTTTTCAGGTTGCCCACCACCTCAAGGAACTTGTCGGCTGTTTTGTAGTCGTACCTAACGTATCCTCCCTTGTCGAGCGTGAAGACCAGGCCCTCCCAACCTCTTTTCAGGATCTTCTCTGGGTCCAGAAGGTCGTCTCTCTCAAACTCGCGGTAGGTGTTTTTGGCTATCGTCTCCGAGATCCTGGCTCCGAAGAGCAGCGAGGCAACGAACCATTTGAATATTTCAGCCGAACTCCCCTTTCGCAGGCGGATTCCGAGCTCCGCTGAGAACAGTTTACCCAGCCTGGTGGTGATTTCCTTCACAACCTCTTTCACAGAGTCCATGAGTTAAACTCTCATATCTCATTTTTAAAAGTGTGCAGCGTGAACAGCCCACAGGTTCCCCCTCAGCCAGAGGGAACGAGGCTTGTTTCTTTATGGAGGGAAGATATAAGTAGAAAAGTAGTACTTAAGTTCCCTAGGAAGGACACAATTCGAGTTAGATGAGGGTTGTAAAATGTCTGCGGTAGCCAAGTATGGAGTCATGCTCGGAGCGCTTGTGGGTGTCATCGCTGCTATCGCGGGTGTACTGTTATTCCACGCGTTTTACAGTTACAACATGGTTTTCTTCACTTTCACCGCAGCTATCGTGGCACTGATTTTCGCCTTGCCT
>JAUQYY010000078.1 GCA_030587505.1 Candidatus Sigynarchaeota archaeon | reverse complement strand
ATCGGTATTTTCAGCGTCGAGGATTTGGCCGAGGAGACAGAAATCGAGGAACTGTCTGAGATAATTAGTGTACCTGCAGAGCAGATTAAAGAGTGGGTTGAAGAAGCGAAAGAAATAGCTAAGAAAGGAAGCGAAGAAAAGAAGCCCGCAAAAAAGAAAAAGGCTAAGAAAATAGAAAAAGAAGAGGGAAAACGAGTTGAATCTTAGAACTCAGAGAAAAATGGCTGCAAAAATTCTTAAAGTCGGCGAAAATAAAGTATGGATTGACCCCGAAGGCATAGACAATGTCTCAATGGCCATTAGAAAGGAGGATATCCGCGCCTTAATAAAGAACAAGACTATACGTGCAAAAGATATCGTGGGAACTAGTAGGGGAAGAGCAAGGAGCCTCGCGAAGAAAAAGAGAAAAGGCCAAAGACGTGGCGTGGGAAAACGGAGAGGCAAGAAATACTCACGCATCTCCCGAAAAGAGCTGTGGATGAAAAAAATTCGACCGATTCGCAAGCTTCTCAGAAATCTAAGAGCAAGGAGAGTCATCACACCTACCGTGTACAGAAAACTTTACCTAATGGCAAAGGGTGGAGCCTTCCGAAATACTGCTCATGTGAAAGCATACATAAAAGAGCACAAACTAACGAGGCGCTAAACCCTGCAGGTAATAACCGTCCTAGACCCTGAGGAAAAATCAAGCGGAGTAAAAACAAAATTTTGGAAGAAATCTTTTAAACTGTTAATGTTGTTGTTATCCCCTACCCAACCACACTAATTTAACCGTCTACCGTGAATTTCTCATGAGAGGTCTTGATGATGCCTAAAAATCCGCGATACAGGGTTCCAGTAAGGAGAAAACGCGAACAGAAAACAAATTACTATCTCCGAAGAAAACTACTAATATCCCGAATACCCAGACTAGTTGTGAGAAGGAGCATAAACTACATCTCAGCTCAAATAGTTGAATCCCTCCCTGAAGGTGACAGGGTCCTGGTTTCCGCTCACTCGTGTGAACTCCGGAAAAAGTATGGATGGAAGGGGCACTGTGGAAACACTCCCGCGGCCTACCTCACAGGTCTTCTTATCGGTTTAAAGGCGCGAAAGAAAAAGATTAAAAAAACAATTCTCGACATCGGATTACAAGCATCCGTTAAGCAAAATAGTTTATACACGGTTCTCAAGGGAGCGCTAGACGGGCAACTCGAAGTCCCGCACGGAGACGGTATACTTCCCAGTGATTCTCGCATTCGCGGGGAACATATAGCAGAGTACGCTAGGATGCTGCTGTCTGAGAACCCTGAACTCTACAACAGACAATTCTCGGAACAGTTAAAACGCGGAGTGAAACCGGAAAACATTCCCAAGCATTTTGATACTGTGAAGAAAGCAATACTCGAAAGTTTTGGAGGCAAAAAATAATGGCCCAAGCGGAATACGAGGAAGAATGGCAGCCAAGAACAAGAGTCGGCCTCATGGTCAAAGAGGGCTTAATCACAAGTATAGAGGAGATCTTCCAGCAAAGCCTGCGTATCATGGAGCCTCAGATTGTAGACATTCTCCTTCCAGGTCTAGAGGAGGAAGTAATAGACATTAACCTCGTTCAGAAACAAACGGACGCGGGAGAGAAAAGCAGATTCAAAGCAACTGTAGCTGTAGGTAACGGTAACGGATACATTGGAATAGGCGAGGCGAAGGCCACAGAAATCGGTCCAGCGATTAGAAAAGCCATAGTAGGCGCCAAGATGAACATAATACCTGTACGTAGAGGCTGTGGAAGCTGGGAATGCGGGTGCGGTGACCCTCACTCACTACCCTTCAAAGTTTGGGGCAAGTCCGGCAGCGTGGAACTCAAACTCATTCCCGCTCCTCGAGGAGTTGGCCTCGTCGCATCGGATGTTGCACGAGTAATCCTGAGATTGGCGGGAATCTCAGATATCTGGTCATGGTCACGTGGACACACCAAAACCACGGTGAATTTCGCCTATGCCACCTTCAACGCGCTCAAAAAAACCTACGAGATTATGCATCCAAAAGACTGGGTAAGGAGCTAAGCTCAATGGAGTCAAACAAACTCTTAGCGGTAATAAGACTTCGCGGAGCAGTTAAGGTTAGAAGGGAAATAAATGACACCCTAAAAATGCTCAGACTACACCACGTCAATCACGCTACCATAATAAAAAACTCGCCAAGCTACCTTGGAATGCTACAGAAGGCAAAGGACTACGTCACCTGGGGTGAAATAAACGCCGAAACCCTGAGTTTACTCCTCGCCAAGAGAGGGCGGCTCATAGGCAGCAAGAGACTCAACGATGAGTATGTCAAAGAAAAATTAAAATACAACACTGTAGAGGAATTCGCGAAGGCTGTCTACGAAAATAAGGCCAAGTTGAGCGACTTACCCGGCCTGAAACCCGTTTCAGACTCCACCCCCCAAAGGGCGGATTTCACAGAACCATAAAAAGAGCATTTCGCTCAAATGGGGAGCTTGGGTATCGCGGAGAAAAAATCAACGAACTCCTGAAGAAGATGATTTAGGAACACTCTTTCTCAAAATAAATTATTCAAAAAAACACTTTGTACATTATTAAATTTGCACTATTGAATAGACACTGTTCTCTTAGTATCTTAACATCCCTTTCGATAGATTATTATATAACCGTGATAATCACAATTAGTAGGAGGCTCCATGTTTGACCGACCGTGATAAGAAAAGAAAACGCCGGTTTCCCTTCTGGGATATCTTCGAGAACTTCGAACAGTTCCAAGAAATCATAGAAGAAATGATGCGCCAGCTCTTTAAAGAATCCGAAAAGCTATTCCGAGACCCGGAGAAACTTCTACGAGATCCTTCCCCCCTGTTCTACGGCTTCTCCGTCACAATAGGCCCTGACGGTAAACCCAAAATCAAACAGCTCAAAAAATGGGACTCTCCGTTTCAACCGACGGTAACCTTGGAAGAACAAAAAGAGGAACCCCTGGTTGACGTCTTCGACGAAGGAAGAGAAATCATCGTAGTGGCTGAGATCCCTGGAGTCAAAAAAGACGACATAAAAGTGAACGCCACAAAAAACACAATCTACATCTGGGTCAACGCAAACATGAAAACCTTCAACAAGGAAATCAAAATGCCCTGCAAAATAAACCCCGAAACGGTAGAATCCAACTACAAAAACCGGGTGCTAGAGATACGCGCTCAAAAAGCCTAAAAACATGCTACCGAATTTCCTTCTCTAGAAAACGTAACACTCCTTTTAAAACCATTGAAAACTCGAAAATTTTTCATCCCTTTATATCGAAACTAGCCTGTTTAGCAGCAAAAAATATAAAGTCTACTTGTTTTAATCCAACTACAAACCACTAACCCTCAATAGTTATGTCCTAGTGTGATGACAATGATACGAAGAAGGAAGAAAGTGCGGAAGATGCGTGGATCACGAACCCATGGCTACGGACAGGTAGGACAGCACAGAAGCAAGGGCCAAAAAGGCGGAAGAGGACAAACCGGAAGACACAAACACCTCTGGGTCCGAACGCTCAAATACGAGCCAAAATACTTCGGAAAACACGGCTTCACCAGACACAAAAGCCTTGTACAAAAACATATAACAATTAATGTGGGTGAAATAGACGAAAACGCCGAGAACTTTTCCACAGAGAAACAAGACAATATGCTCGTAATAAACCTCCACGACTTAGGGTACACCAAGGTTCTCGGATCCGGCAAAGTGACAAAGCCACTCCTAGTAAAAGCCGAAATCTTCAGCGAAAAAGCAAAAGAAAAAATAGAAAAAGCAGGCGGAAAAGTAGTTGTCCTCAGTAAGTAACCTCCCACACAATCCAAAAACTACTTTACTTCTAATCAGTAAACTTGAGAAACCCAACATCACCAATCCAAAAAACAAACAATTCGAAAAACGGGAAATACAACCCGTAAGACCTCTGAAAACCTTTAAATACGGCATAAAATCCTAAAAATCAAGTTGCTCAGCCAAAAAATATAAAGTCGAATAAACATTCCCAAGTCAAGCAAACAGGAAACACGGGAACCACAAAAACTCTGAAGCGAAGTGAAGTGGAAAATGCCAGGACTCTTCCTAAGCGCTTTTAGACCACTAATAAAAATATTCCCCGAGGTAAGAACCCCCGACAGGCAGGTATCCTTCAGGGAAAAACTTCTATGGACCGGAGTAATACTCATAATTTTCCTAGTAATGGCCAACACTCCCCTCTTCGGAATACAAGCCCAACAAGGCTACGACTACCTGTACTGGATGCGCGTCATACTTGCATCGTCTCGTGGAACCTTGATGGAGCTGGGGATCGGCCCGATTGTGACGGCTGGGCTAATAATGCAGTTGCTTGTCGGCTCCCGCTTGATTGAAATGGATTACAGTAATCCTGAGGATCGAGCCCTGTTCACCGGGACGCAGAAAGTGTTGGCTTTTCTGGTGACTTTGGCTCAAGTGATTATTTACCTGTTTTCTGGTGCTTATGGTCCACTGTCAGGGGACAAAATGTTGCTTGTTTTTGTTCAGTTAGTGGCCGCAGGCACTCTGTTAATACTTATGGATGAGGCTATCCAGAAGGGTTGGGGTTTGGGCAGCGGTGTGAGCCTGTTCATTGCTGCTAACGTTGCTGGACAGATTTTCTGGGGCTGTTTCAGTCCTACTACGAGTCCCTACGATTTTCTGGCTGGAGGCATAGTTATTGCTGCTGTTCAGACGTTGACGTTTCCTTTCACCTATACGTATAGCGTATTTCAAAAGGTTATCAGCTATTTCAGGAGTATTTATCCCCCTCAAAACCCTATGGACTTCGATTATTTTACAAACGCGCTTCCTATGGCTTCGGAGTGGGCTCGAGCGGCATTTATGTTTGACCTCTTGTACCCGAATGCTGATATTTGGCATCTTTTTAATAGGGGTTATGGTCAGCCTGATCTGACTGGCTTAATTGCGTCTTTCATTACGTTTCTTGTGGTTGTTTATATTGAGTCTGTACGTGTTGAGATTCCGCTTCAGTACGCTCGTTACCGTGGTTTCCGGGGCCGCTATCCCATCAAGTTCTTCTATACCTCAAACATTCCCGTTATTCTCGTTTGGGCTCTTTATGCCAATGCCTTACTCTTCGCTCAGGTTTTGTGGACGAATTATGGGTTTGTTCCAATCTTCAACATTTTAGCCTTGTTGCCTGGTAGCGCCAGCTGGTTGTATCAGTATAGCTGGATAGCGCAGTACAATGTTGGTTGGAATTTTAATCCTCTTGTTAACTTCCTTGGGCAGTTTATTCCTTCATGGGGTTCACAGGGTCAACTGGTTCCGTATGGGGGCTTGGTGTACTACCTTACAACTCCGAAAGGTTTGGGTTCCGTGTTTGCAGACCCTGTTAGGGCAATGATTTACCTTATGCTTTTCTCTGGTTTGTGTGGTGTTTTTGCGTACATCTGGATTGATGTCTCTGGGTTAAGCTCTAGGGATATTGCGAATCAGCTTATACAGGCGGGGATGATGGTGCCTGGGTTCAGGAGATCGCCTAGGATTGTTGAAAAGGTGTTAGATAGGTATATTCCTGTGGTTACGATTCTTGGTGGTCTGGGGGTCGGTGTTTTGGCTGCATTAGCTGATTTCGCAGGGGCGTTAGGTACCGGGGTGGGCGTGTTGTTAACGGTGGGTAT
>JAUQYY010000061.1 GCA_030587505.1 Candidatus Sigynarchaeota archaeon | reverse complement strand
TTCTGGTTGTGCGTGAAAAGGGCAACGTGGAGGGAGTGATTACCGAAATAGACTTGTTTTACATGCTCAAGAGTTACGCTTTTCCGGAACTCTCCGGGCATCCGGAAGACCTTAAGGACATTAAGCTTGATAAGGCCACGGTGGCTAAAGTCTCCAAGGATTTTATGACCGCGTGTCAGCTTTTCGGTGCGCACCCCTGTATCATGATTGGTGAGGAGGACACGCTTGAAAACGCTATCAGGATAATGGTCGCTGGCGGAACAAACCACCTGCTCGTAATTGGAGAAAAAGGTGACGTTACGGGAACAGTCTCCCCGATGGACATTATAAAAGCTTTCATCGAATAGTCTAAACACTCTCTCAAATCTAGTTTTTCAATCAATTTTTTCAAAAGAAGAAGAGGGAAAGAGGGAAAACCTGGATAAATAAGGGGGAAAAGGAAGGTTTGGCTTGTTTTTGCTCTGTGTAGCGGGTTGCAGTCAACCTGTTCGTTTAGTCTAGGAGTTCGAAGTATTTGATGTCGTGGATGTTGCCTTTTCTTTCTTCCTGCCAGACTATTCGGACTCTCTTCCCCACTTTTATTTTGCTTTCGTCGGTTTCGTTGAGGTAGTGCCAGAGTGTGGTGTCAGCTCCGTCCAGTTTAATTGAAGCCGTCGTGAACGGGAGGGGTTTTCTTATTTCACCGGTGTTCGGGTCAATGTATGGGAACTTTACTACTGTGAAAGCGGTAATTACACCTTCTGGTCCGAGTTCCACCCACTCGTCCATTTTGACGAAGCACCTGCCGCAGACCTGTCGGGGCAGCGCGTAGACCACGCCACACTTCGGGCACTTTGTTCCGAGGAACTTTTTCTCTTTAAAGCCGTCAAAGAACTTGGTCCAGTACTCGCCGACGTACCAGTTGTAGGGCTGCCACATTTTCCCTGATGTTAGGACAAGGTACTCTCTTTTTTCCTTTTTCTTTTCAGCCATTCACGGTTCCTCCATACTATTTCTCTAGGATGACTATGTCTGACCAGCTGCATCCTCCGAAGCCTGTTGAGAGTGTTCTGTTGACCTCGTGGGGTGCCTGGCGCTTACCAGCCTTTCCCATTATCTGTAGCGCAGCCTCGGCGACCCTGATCATTGCTGTTGCCCCTATCGGGTTCGTGCAGATTACTCCGCCCGAAAGGTTTATGGGTAGTTCACCGTGCTTGTCGTAGACGCCCTCCCGGTTGAGCTTGATGCTCTCGCCTGGTCCGCATATGCCCAGAGACTCGGGCCACATCAACCCTGCGAATGAGGACGGCGTGTACAGCTCCATGAGGTCGAACTCTTTGAGGGGGTTCTTTATCTTGCATATCCTGTAGGCTTCTCTCGAAGCCGCCTCCAGTGTGGGCATCGCGATGACGTCCCGTTCACCCAGACTCAGGTCTCCGAAGTGCGTGTAGTCGTGGCGTGTGACGCAGCACTTCACCCAGGCGGGTGTGTCCGTTATCTTCCTAGCCTTTTCTTCCGAGGCGTAGATTATTGCGCAGGCGCCGTCTGACCTCGGGCAGATGTCGAGCAGTTTTATCGGGTATGAGAGCATCGGTGAGTTGAGAACATCTTCAACTGTCGTCTTTCTCCTCACGTGAGCGTAGGGGTTGTCTAGCGCGTTGTTGTGCTCTCTCGCGGAGACTATTGCTGCGTCCTCCTCGGTGGCGCCGTAGCGCTCCATGTATCCAGTCGCGGCCGTCGCCAGCGGGCCTATGGCGCCCGCAAAGAAGTCTCTCTCGAGTATGGGGTTGGCGCACGTCGCTATAGCTGCGGTTGTGTCCGACTCGCTGTTCTTCTCCCAGCCGATGGCGAGAACCACATCAAACATGCCCGAAGCCACATGGTAGTATCCGCCTATGGCGACTGTGCTTCCGGTGGTTCCCCCGGTGGTCATCTTCATAATCGGCTTCATGAATGCCCCGGAGCCGTCGACGCTCCACGTATCGACGTAGTTTATGCCCTCGAAGTGGTCCATGTTTCCTATCACAATAGCGTCGATCTCCTCCCTGGTCAGTTCCGCATCGTCGAGGGCTCTCTGCACGGCTTCGTTTATGAGTTCCACTCCGTTCACGTCGGGCCTGTGTGACTTGTGATGAGTTTGACCCACACCCACAATAGCTACTCTTCTCATAACATTTCACCTCATCTTCCTAATATGAGTACACAGTGAGACTGTCCGCAGGGACCATTGATTCCGTGTGCCAGTGCGACCTCGGCGTCGGGCACCTGTCTCTTGTCCGCTTCTCCTCTGAGCTGGAGCACGCCCTCAATTATTCTCACCAATCCAGCAACGAGCACCGGGTGGGCTGAGAGCACGCCTCCTGAGGGGTTGACGGGGAGCTCACCGTCCATCTGGGTAACTCCTTCCTCCAAGAGCTTTCCGCCTTCACCCTTTCTGCAGAAGCCCAGGCCCTCCGTCCACATCGGCTCCATGTAGGAGAAGGCGTCGTAGACCTCAGCTACGTCGATTTCCTTTAGGGGGTTCTTTATTCCGGCCATCTTGTAGGCTCTCTCAGCTGCATTTCTCAGAGCTGTGGTCTCCGCTAGGTCCCTGTCTCCCAAGTGGTGCGCGTCGCAGCAGTATCCTATACCGTTTATCCAGATAGGGTTGTCGGTGATCTGCTTGGCTTTGTCTTCTTTTGCGAGTATTATTGCTGCTGCTCCGTCTGAGACTGGTGAGCAGTCTAGAAGCTTGAGCGGGTCTGCGAGCATTCTCGAGTTTAAAACGTTTTCAACCGTGATGTTCAGAGGCATGTGTGCGTACGGGTTGTTGAAGGCATTCTTGTGATTCTTGACCGAAACCATTGCGAACTGTTCCTCTGTGGCTCCGTACTTTGCCATGTATCTTCTGGCCTGGAGGGCTGACGAGGATATCGCGTCCAGCCCGAGTATCCTCTCGTATATGGGGTCGAAGGCGCAGTTGAAAACCGCTTTGGGGTTGCACTCCGAAATCTTGGCGTGGGCGCACACGACGGTTGTGTCGAACTCGGCTAGGGTACGCATAACACCCATCACGGTGCCGAAGGTTCCGTCGCCCTCGACGGTTGTCACGTCGCGGCCAACCGAGCCCGAGGCGTCCATGACAGCCATGCTGGAAATGGTTCTCCCATCCCAGAAATCGTTGGAGATGGTCACCACGTTTTCGATGTCATCCCTCTCC
>JAUQYY010000048.1 GCA_030587505.1 Candidatus Sigynarchaeota archaeon | reverse complement strand
GTCTGTCAGGTTTTTTTTCTTTTCCTTTGTATGGCAACTTTTTCTTCATTACGATGTCTCTTGCTAGTGCAATGCTTTTAGCTACACCGGCGGAGCGTGCGCTCGTGGAGGGCTTCTCGGACATGATGGAGTTCGGCAGACAGTCAATCGCGGACCCAGACTGGCCCAACAAGGTAAAAGAGGGAAAAGTGGACGAGATCAGAAGGTGCACCCGTTGCCTTCAGTGCCTCATGAGGATGATGTCGGGACTACAACCGAGATGCGCAGTTAACCCCGAGGTAGGTACGAGAAATACGACCTGACACTCTTTCCCAAGAGGAGGAAGGGAGCAGTGATGCCGACATCACTCGTCAAGTGGGCTCTCCAATCCCTGTAACCCTCCGCAATCCCTTCTTTATTTTTGAGAAGTGCCTGGTGGGACGGGAGAACCATGCAGGAGAAAAGAGGTTATGACACTATTTTGCGGGGTCGAAAGAACCCCAACCGCCGCGTCGAGTTATAAAACTTAAATAAAAGATTCTTCAATTTATGAAGAGAGGTGAAAATTTTGTTGTCTCAAATACCCGTGAATGTTGATAAGCTGAAGAGAGAAGATTTGGACAAGGAGATTCTTAGGGTGGGTCTGATCGCCGAGCTTGACGCTATCAACCTCTACGAGCAGCTCGCAGCAATGACCAAGGACTTAAACATTCGAAAGGTTCTCCTGGACATAGCGAAGGAGGAGAAGACACACGCCGGCGAGTTCCTGGCTATGCTCCTGAAGCGGGACGCGGAACAGGTTGAGGAGCTGGAGGCAGGCAAAAGGGAGGTAGAGGAGCTCACAGAATAAGGAGAAGGAAACACCAACTAACTACCGTGTGACATCTTTCCAAAAAATAACGATTTTTTTAACCCAACTCGCATCAGACTGTGGGTGCCGCAGGTTGTGTCACATAATAGGGAGATGACCAACCTTGGATTTTGAATTGTCCAACAGGTGGGAAATAGTTCTCGTGGCAACGGGGTTCAACCTCCTGTTCGAATACTCCATGAGGGGCGTTAACAACCTCTTGGTTCAGCCTGTTCTCCCATTCATCCTGTTCACAGCCTACTTCACGTACTTCACTATGCTCGAAGACCTCATAGTGCGGTACAGGCTCAAGGACTACCACCTGATTGTGGTCTCCTTCTTCTTCGGAACCGTGTACGTGTGCTTGGTGTCCGGCGCAGCCTTCACCCCGCCCTTAGTACTGGGCGTTAACTGGCCCTCGCTACTCTTCGTCAACCTCGTGTGGTGGGGGGCGCTGCAGGCGGTTCTGACATTCTACATAGCCAACCGCGTGGCTCAGAGGGACTGGAACCACCCCCGGTTCTCAAAAAAGGGCTGGGCTCTAACGCTGCTGCTAAACGGAGCGGTGGTTGTACTGTTCCAGCTGAGCGGATATGTTCCCAAGGGAACCGTGGCCGGGATGGTTTCAATGGTCATTGTGCTGATAGCCACTCTGATTATTTTCTGGAGGATTCTTCCCAAGGATGAACGCGTTTACGTAGAGTTTGAGAGGAGCAGGTTGATGGACTATCTGAGCGTCATCACGGTTGCGGTTTTTGTTGTGTCTATGTTTCTCGTCTTCGACCCCACACGCCTGGTTGCTTCGAACGTGAATCTGACCGCGGTGAGAATAGTCACCGTGTGGACAGCCATCCTCGCAGTGATAATGCTAGCCTACAGGCTGTACTCAAAGAAGGAAATACCTGTCTAGTACCGGAAAAACTCCGACTGTATTTATATATTTGAACTGTTAACAGTTCATTTTAGGCAAAAATGAACTGATTGGTGGTCATATGCTGATTGAGGCTTTCCGATGTATTTTTTCTTCGCCCTGTGAGAAAAAATGGATTGGCTTTCGCTTCGCCAAAAGGTCGTTCATCCGTCGTGTGAAAGCTTGATCTACATTGGAGAGAGACTCAGAAAAATTTTCCACTACCAGGAAGGAAAAAAGGCCTCCGCTAACGAGAACTATGATGCCCTTAGAAGGGGGCAAATGATTTAATAGTTTGAAGAAGGTAATAATTCTAAACTCTGTTAATTGGTAGGTGAAGAGTTGTGACGAAGCTTGTTGAGGTTGATAGGATTTACGAGGAACTCGCTGGAATCGTGGGTGAGAGGTTCGTCTCCAACCGGCCCGAAGAACTGTTCCTGTACCACTGGGACTTTGTCACCGCTGAGGAGCCGGGCCGGTGCGACTTCGTTGTGATGCCCGAGAAGACGGAGGAAGTGAAGGGTATCGTTGAGCTTGCCAACAGGGAGAAGATTCCTGTGATTCCCTGGGTTTCCGGGATAAACATCGGCGGGGTGTGTATCCCCAGAGAGGGCGGAATAGTTGTGGACCTCAGAAGGATGAACAGGGTGCTCGAGGTTAATGAGGATGACATGTACGCGGTTGTTGAGGGTGGAATAACTTGGGGGGACCTTAAGGGCTACTTGCTCAAGCACCACCCAGACCTGCGGGCGGGGATCACCTGGTCTCCCCCCGGAACAGGCGTTATACCATCCTACATATGCTATGGTATGCTCGATCTCGGAATGGTTGGGGGAACGGGGGCGGAGTTTCTCAACGGGTTGGAGGTTGTTCTGCCCACGGGCAAGGTTGTGCGTGTGGGTTCATGTATGTCCACGGACTACTGGTACGGGCGTCAGCCGTTTCCTGATCTTTCGGGTCTTTTCATCGGCTGGGAGGGAACAACGGGGATAGTCACTAAGGCTGGTATCAAGCTGTGGCCGAATCTTCCGAGGAGGGACTACATTGTTCTCGCCAAGACCGTTGACGCTGGGATGCGCATTTTCAAGAGGCTCGCGAGGGCTGGGCTTGGCATCGTGGATATGTGTTTCCTCAACTATGTTTGGCTCACCGCCACGCAGGGGGTTCGCGACGGTGAGAACATTCCCTCTGAGCCCGAGAAGGCTGGTCTCCCCGACTTCTACGGATTGGTAACCATTACCGGGGCAACCGAGAAGGAGCTCGACGCCAAGGAGGAAACCCTAATGAAGATATGCACCGAGGAGGGAGAGATGGCCCTTTCCTTCGGCGACGCCATGAGCATGTTCCAGGAGAACCAGATAGGGGAGGTCCTAACCTACACTAGCCCGCCCATCCAGCTCTACACGGTTTGGGACTTCGCCAGGGGTGGTGGAGGAGAATGGGTGGGAGGCTACGTCTCCTCAAAACACCTGGTTGACGTGTACTACAAGATGAGAGAGGCGGCGATTAAGCACGGTATGCGTCCCCAGTTCTATGGGCGAGCTATGTTCGGTGGCCACTACTGGATCGGCAGGATGAACATATCCTTCAGCAAGAACGACCCTGAGGAGATTGAAAAGGCGCGACGGTGCCTCATGGACATTGACGAGGCGGCGAGGAAGGTCGGGAGCTTCATAAGGTACAAGGCTCCGCCCTGGGCTAAGAAGAGGAACTTCGAGAAAGCCGACCCAAACACCATCGAACTCCTCAAAGAGATAAGGAAGCTTCTCGACCCGAACGGGATAATGAACCCTGGACAGGGACTCTAAGAGGGTGATGCGGAATGGCCAAGCCCAAGGAGAAGGAGATCTTCGAGCAGCTGATGAAAAGGTACCTGCCGGGGAGAGGGATAACCGAAAAGGTTACAATCCCGGACAGGGTTTCACTGGAGAGGTACCAGACGCTGGAGTACTACAAGGATCAGGTTTACCGCTGCGGTAAGTGTGGTCAGTGCAGGTATACGTATCAGAATGCGGACCTCGCTTGCTCCTGTCCGAGCGGTGAGCTTAGGGGGTTCGAATCCTACTATCTGGGCGGAAAAAACCTCTTGTTGTGGGGTTTGACCTCGGGCAGGCTCAGCTGGAGCGAGGGGCTCGCTGAGATACTTTACCACTGCACTCTCTGTGGAAACTGTACTCAGCAGTGCCAGCTCGAGGGGATTCACACCTACGCCCTTGAGTGGCTCGCAGCGGCGAGAGAGGAGGCCGTTGAGAAGGGCTATGGTCCGATGCCGGAGCAGAAGCGCTACGGACAGCACGTCCAGGAGGAGCACAACCCCTACATGGAAAAGCACGCAGACAGGTTGAACTGGCTCGGAGACCGGGCGGGGAACCTTCCAGAGAAGGCGGAGACCGTGTACTTTGTGGGCTGCACTTCCTCCTACAGGCAGAAAAACATCGCCAGTGCCACCTTCGACATCCTATCCGGTCTTGGAAAGGATTTCACCGTCATGAGGGACGAGTGGTGCTGCGGCTCACCGCTAATATGGACCGGACAGGTGGATATCGCGAGGAAGTGCGCGGAGCACAACATCGAGGCGATAGAGAAGACGGGAGCGGAGCTGGTTATAACCTCCTGTGCGGGCTGCTACCGAATATTAAAAGAGGTCTACAGAGAAAAATTTGGACTCGACTACGGGTTCGAGGTGGTGCACTCTCCGGTATACGTTCTTGACTTGGTTAAGAGGGGTGAGCTGACTCTCGAGAAACCGTTTGAGAAGAGGGTAACCTACCATGACCCCTGCCACATAGGGAGGCACATGGGGATATACGAGCAGCCCAGGGAGCTTCTCCAGAGCATTCCGGGCCTAGAGCTTGTTGAGATGCCCAGAAACAGGCACAACGCGTGGTGCTGCGGAGCCGGCGGCGGAGTCAAATCCTCCTTCAAAGAGCTGGCATCATTCGCAGCCACGGAAAGGCTGCGGGAAGCGCTGGAGACGGGAGCCGAAGTCCTGTCATCCGCGTGTCCCTTCTGCTACCGGAACCTGAGCGACGCAAAAGAAGAGAACAAAATGAACATTCAGATACTTGACCTCATGGAACTGGTTCAAATGTCAATGAAAACCTAATCCTCAATTTTATTTTTCTCTAATAATTCTTGTAGTAATCGGCTGGAGCAAGTATGGCTACTTTAGAGATATTCGCGCGACATGGTTCTGTTTTCAAAAACTCATTTTTTAATTAGGGGAATACGTAAAGGTTTTTGTGTTTTCTGTGCGTCGTGGAATTTGGTAGGCTTTTGTTATTTTAAACCTTTTTATTTGGGTGCAAATTGGAAGACTGTATGTTCTCCGTTTCTTTTGTGATGTATTGAAAAAACTTCAATTTCGGGAACACTGGCGCAGAGTTCTTCTTTGAGCGTTTTAACTTGGGGAAGTGATTGGATGATGAGGTTGAATGTGCCTTCTAGTATTTCGGGATATTTGTGTGGGTTTCCCTCTGGGTGCACTTCCGCCATAATTCTTAGTCTTGGTTTTATTGAAGCCTTGTCTATTAGT
>JAUQYY010000039.1 GCA_030587505.1 Candidatus Sigynarchaeota archaeon | reverse complement strand
GAAACATCGGGCCTGTAGCGCTCCACCGCCCGTCACTCTCAAGCCAGATGGAAGAAAAATGGAAGAGAAACCAAAAAAAGATTACCAAAAACACAAAGATTTTGCGAATCTATCGCCCGGTAGATCAGTTTGCGCCGCGTCCTCTCGCCACGCTTGGTCTTCTTTGCGCTCCTCGTAGCCGTTTTCACTAAGCCCCGGCTTAACTTTTTTGTGAGCTGCTTCTTCGCCCTTCGGAAGGCTTTCACCGCCCCGTTTCCCGGGGCTCCCTGGAGGCTGAGCGATCTGAGCGTGTTGTAGACCCTCCTTCGGTACTCCTTCGGCCACCTCCCAACCTCGAGTTCGAGCGCTGCTTCGAGGCCCTCCGTGATGTTTCTCGCCACGATCTCCGTCTCCCTCTCGTTGAGGTGGTTTTTTGCCCGTTTCAGGCTTTTCACGAGTCTTGAGAGCTTCGAGCTCCACCGGCCCCTGTGGCGGTTTCTGTACTCTTGGAGGTCGTCTAGGAGGATTGAGGGGAGCGTGCCGAGCTCTACGGACGCTCCGAGACCCTTGAGCTTCGCTGTCTCGGGGTCTCCCACCAGGCCCACGTCGGCTGGGGAGGTGATGAAGCCGGTGTAGAGGAGAACCTCGTCCTTCTCTAGGAGGCTTTCGCCCGGGGTAGCCCTCCTTATGCGCACCCGCTCCTCCTCCACGAAAACATCCCACCTCGTGATCAGGGTGTGGGGGGTTCCGCCGTGTCTGAAGTGGACGAAGACTATGCCCAGGCTTTTTCCGTGGAACTGGCGTACGTGGATCGCGTTTGGGAAGACGTCCTCTACGGCGTTTCGGATGGGGAGTGAGCCGTCGGTTACGAGGAGGGGTCTCCAGTCCCGGGGTGCTACGCTCCTGAGCTCTGTTAGGAGGCTTCTCGCCGATAGGTAGTCCTCGGCCTGGGCGACCCGGAAGTAGGCTTTTTTTCCATCCTTAGGAGTATGGTGGCCCAGCCGCAGGCGAAGACCGCGTCCATGAAGGTTGGGCTGGACCAGTCGGCGTTCTTGAGGTTCTCGAGGGCGATCTCTTTCAGCTCCCCGCGGTCTAGGAGGTGGATTGCGCTCTCAACGATCGCTCTTGGGACGCCGAGGCTTCTCTGAATCGTGTTCATTGAGGCTCCTTCGCTTGTTCTCATGAGGGTGAGTGCTGTGTAGGCGAACATGAGCGTCGTGTATTCGGCTGATGTGCGCTCGCTGAACCTCTTCTTCTCCCCCGTTCCGTGGTGGTTGGGGCAGACGTATATGCGTCTCCTGCTCTGTGAGGACCCGTTGGGGGTGCCCTTCGCTCCGCACCTGCACGTCAGCACGGGGTCTCCCTTCTTATACCTCTCGCCCACCGGCGGGATTCCCCACAGGCTCTTCAGCGCTTCGAACGCGTCGTCCATGGCGCCGAGGGTGATGGTCAGTATGTGGTGGAGCCTGACGGCTAGGTCCCCTCCCCTCGGGAGGTTGAATTTCTTGGCAAGGATTTCAGCCGCAAGCTTTATCTCCTCTCCTCGGGAGTATTCTCCGTGTAGGGTGATGTCGGGCAGAGCCCCGACGGGTATGAAGCCGTACTCGGTGGGAGGTGCTGTCTCCAACGACATAGAATGCTGTCACCTTTTTGGTGCGACAGTACCTCCCTCCCATAAAAAATTTTTTCTATCAAACCCAACTATTTCCTATAAAACTTCACTAACGAGGAACATAGTGTCCACTCTGGCTACACCAACGAACCAAAATCTCCCCAAGCGAGAAACTGTGCCTAAACCAGCTCGGCGACACCACTCAACAATTCCTCCACAAACAGATCCAAAACAGGATGCGCACACTACACTCCCAGCAAATTCCAGACACAAAAGAAACCACCCTAGCACTCCTCCGAGAAAAATTCCTCAACAGCAACAACCCACTAATCAGCAAAACCGGACTAATGATGGAAACAATCCGAACAAAACAGACAACCCCAACATCAACACGCTCCAACCCAAACCAGAACACCCAGACCAGCACCGAAACCCCCACCGCCAGACCACCACAAGAACACAACAACAGCAGGACGACCAAAAACACATACAAGATAAAGGGGAACGCAACCAAAAACTCCGAGAAACTCTAACCCGCACGAGCCGGGTTTTTGGAAACCCTCACGCTGCGTTTAAATAGCTAACCATCCCCATTATGGTTGTGAAAAACATATCACATAGAGTGGTGTAGCTGATGAAAAGCCGTTTCAGCGTCGATAAGGGGCTGGTTCTCCGCGTCGCAGACTTTCTGGACAGAAGACGAACCGTCACCCTCGACTACCTGGAAGACGACCTGATCGAGCTCATCGCCGCCTGCCGAATCCTGGGACTGCTGGGCGACCCCGCCGGAATCCCAAGCCTCATCAGAGCGCTCGAGAGACACGGGGAGAACAGGAGCCCCTCAGACCGCTTCGTCCTGAAAAACGCGGCGGACGCCCTCACCAGCATAGGAGAGGAAGCAGTCCAACCGCTCATAATGCTGCTTGAGAGCGAAAAGCCCGAAACCCGCAAATTCGCGGCCTACGCCCTGGGAAAAATCGGAGACAGGAGAGCCTTCCCCGCCCTGGCCCGGGTTGCCGGCGACCCGAAGGAGCCGAAACTGGTGCGCGAAGTGGCTGGCAGGGCAATGCAGCGACTGAACCCCCAAAAAAGCGGGGGAGATAGTAGACCCCAACAGCCTCGTAGAGCCGGAGGACCCTCACATCTTCGAAGACCTCATAATAAAAGAATTTTTAGAAATGATTGACCAGTACTGCGGCTCGCTCGACGATCTGGGCCCCCCTCGGAGTACAAACTGTCGGTGAGCCTGTACAACTACATTGAGGAAGCCATCAAGTTCTATAACGAGAGAAGACTCTTCAAGGTGCACCTCCTGGACGACACCTTCAACCAGCTCACCCCGAAGCTGAACCTGCCACGGAAACTCGTCACCGAGGCGGCTAAACCCGGGGAGCACTTCCTGCTGTGCCTCTGCGGAGAAAACCTCGAGTGGAAATTCGTAGACTCCCTCTCAAACAGATTCTACGGATTCGCAAACGAAACCACAATATGCGACACCATGTGCGTGTACTGTAAGTACTGCAAAAGATACACGGGACTAACAAAAATATCAAGCTCCGAGTGGCCCCCGACAGACACACGTACACCTGGTTTTACCTCCCAAGATTTCCGAAACGAAGCGAACTAATTAGTGAAGAGGAACTCGAAGAGAAACCCCCAAAAATCGAAAGATACTGGAACAACGGCACCTGAAAGTTTCTCCCTCTCTGTTTTGTGGTTTTGTTCGTAGCGGTGCGTGTTGCGTTCCCATATTCGTTTCAGTTAGTTTGTTTGAGATGTAGAAGCATTTCGACTCATTTCCAGCATAACACTCCGAACCCCGAAAGAAGCGTAAAAACCTTTGGACAAGACCAAACAATCCTACACCACCCTGATCTGTACGGGGATGCCTGTTGAAAGGACGGTTCAGCGGTGTGGATCAGGCTTCATCTGAGGAGAAAGTCAACAAGATTCGTATTTTAGGAAGAAAGATTATATCAATAGGTGAGTTAAAGCAAAATTACTCGTATGGGGAGATTGCCATGGCGTCCTCGAAGCGTCTTGGACTTTCCGGAAAATGTGTGTACTGTGGGAGGGCTTATACTCTAGCTGGTATCGGTAGGCACTTAATCTCGTGTAGTCGGAGGAGAGAGGAGTTGAGCAAGGGTAAGACACGTAAAGCCTTCATCATCCGCGTTAAGGGCAGAGGGGTCACAGGGTACACTTACTGGATGGTTGTTGAGGCTAATCCAAAACTGAAGCTCTCGGACCTCGACGCTTTCCTGAGGAAACAGTGGGTGGAGTGCTGCGGCCACCTCAGCCAGTTCACAATAAATGGCGAGTACTACGTTGACGAGAGAGCTAGAGAGCCTGGAGAGAAGAGCATGGAGGACAGGTTAGAGAGGGTTTTGGAGGAGGGTACAGAGTTCATCTACGAGTACGACTTCGGCACCACCACAGTCCTCGAGCTCAAGGTCTTAAAAGTCGACGAAGGCACAGAA
>JAUQYY010000026.1 GCA_030587505.1 Candidatus Sigynarchaeota archaeon | reverse complement strand
CCATGTGCTACTTCGGAGCCCTGAGAATAGGAGCCAGGGTTACTGCGATAAGCCCGCTCTTCGTGCCGAGGGAGCTAGCCTACCAGCTGAACGACAGCGAGTCGGAAACACTAGTCCTGCTCGACATGTTTTACCCGAACCTGGAACAGATTATGGACGAGGTGAAACTGAAAAACATAATTGTGGTCAACATAATGGGTAAAAAACCAAACGTGGAGAAGAAGCCGGGAATATACTATTTCGATGAGCTGCTGGAGAGGTACCCGCCAGACCCGCCGAAGGTGAAGATAAACCCGAAGGAGGACATAGCAGTGCTCCAGTACACCGGGGGCACAACAGGCTTGCCGAAGGGAGCGATGCTGACACACTACAACGTTCTTGCCAACGCGTTACAGTTGCTGCCTGGAACACTGTACATGATGAAGAAGATGGGATTCGACAAGATCAAGTCGCTGAACATACTTCCCTGGTACCACATTTACGGTCAGACGTGTGAGGTGGTCACCGGGGCTCTGGTGAACAGTGAAGCGGTGGTTTTCGCGCAGTTCGACCCCGAAGCGATTCTCGACGCCATTAACACGTTCAGGCCCTGGCTCTGGCTTGGCGTCGCAGCCATGCTCATAGCCCTCCTGAACCATCCGAAGGCCGCTGAAACAGACTTCTCATCCTTGGTGTATGCGAACATGGGCGCCGGGCCCACGCCTGTGGAGTACATGAAAAAGTGGAAGGAGGTTTCGGGCCACCCCCTCAGTGAGGGATACGGACTGACAGAGGCGTGCCCCGTCACACACACGCGGAACGCGATAATCTTCGGAGAGAAAAAAGAAGGCTCCATTGGTCCGCCGATCCCAAGCACCCTGGCGGGCATTGTCGACCCCGAAACCAACGAGTTTCTGCCGATAGGCGAAATCGGGGAGCTCGTCGTATCCGGCCCCCAGGTCATGAAGGGCTACTGGAAGAGACCGGAGGAGACCGAGGAGGTTTTCTTCGAGGCGGGGGGCTACAGGTGGCTCAAAACCGGAGACATAGCAAGAATGGATGAAGACGGCTGGTTCTACATTGTTGACCGCACGAAGGACGTAATCAAGTACAAGGGACACAGCGTCTACCCGCGGGAGATCGAGGAGGTGCTGTACCAGCACCCTGCGGTGCTTGAGTGCGCTGTTATCGGAGTGCCAGACCCGCAGACCGGGGAGAACATCAAGGCTTTCATATCGCTCAAGGACGAGTACAAGGGCAAGGTCACCGAGCAGGAGATCATAGAGTGGAGCAAGAAGCAGCTCGCCGCCTACAAGTATCCCCGAATGGTGGAATTCGTGGATGCAATTCCCAAAACAATCGTGGGCAAGATTCTCAGAAGAGTGCTTAGGGAGCAGGAAGCCGAAAAGGGAAAGTGACAGCGGAGAGGAGGTCTCACTCATCTTTTTTCTACCCTTCTTAAACCAATTTTACGACTTTAGGGTAGGTTCACTGTTATCCTCGTGTTTTGTGCGTACACGCAGAGTTTTTCCTAATTTGGAATCATTGATAATATACATTTGGAGTTCACTAAGAGTTTTAACTACAATGCATAGGGTGTATTTCACGTATGCTTAAGTCTCAGTCTGTGAAGCTCTCGAGCTAACTAGTAAAAGAGATTTAGTTCCCAGTCCCCATTCTTCTACTCTTCTTATCCTTTTTCAGGTTTTGAAGAATTACCGGGCAGGAGAAGGAATGTTGGGATAATTTTTAATTGTTAAAAGTTTTCTATAATATATTAAGAAGACCTATTCCATGCGAAGGGTTAAAGGGTGTCTTCTGCTCCCCATGCTGGTGGGCATTCACAAGGCGAAGGAGCTTATCTTCACAGGGGAGAGGATAGACGCGCAGGAGGCTCTCCGGATAGGGCTTGTGAACAGGGTGGTTCCCAAGGAGCAGTTCATGCCCACGGCGATGGAACTCGCGCAGAAGCTGGCTGAGGGCCCGCCCCTGGCGCTTGCTATGTCCAAGAAGCTAATTCACGAGGGGTTCAGAAAAATATTCGACGAGATGATTCTGAAGGAGGTTCAGTACCAGGCGAAGCTGTACGCCTCGGAGGATCACAGGGAGGCCGCATTTGCGTTTCTGGAGAAGAGAAAAACCAGTCTTTAAGGGTAAATAAAAAACCGCCAACCATCCCCTCCTCCTTTTTCCACTCTTTCTTCGGACCGCTACACTAGCTTTCGGTCTTGGTTTCGAGCGCATAGAACCTTGTGGAGCACGTCTCTGAGCTCTTTGAAGCCCCTCGCCACGGCGATGGCTCCGTAACGGTTTCCGCTGGGTGTTCCGTACCAGTCTATCCATATGGATTCTATGCCCGCTGCGGTTGCTCCTTTTATGTCCGTGTCCTGGTTGTCGCCCACCAGTAGGGCTTGTTCCGGTTTGAGGTTCAGTCTCTTTAGGATTTCGTGGAAGGGTTGGGGGCTGGGTTTGACCTCGGGGGTTGTTTCCCCAGGGATTACGTAGGCGTCGAAGAATTTGAGGAGGCCCGAGGCTTTCAGCCTGTTCTCTTTCCACCCCGGTGTGAAGTCTGTGTCGCTTAGCAATCCGAGTTTGTACCCCATCTGTTTGAGTTCACTCAGGAGTTCGGGTACGCCCTCGTAGATTGTGGATGTGTCTCGGAGTATCTCCCAGTACACGTCTGTTAGTTTGGAGATGAATTCTTCTGGAACCTTGGTCACGCCCAACGATTCGAAAACCTTTTTCCACCAGTCGTCTCTGTTTCTTCGGAGAGTTTTCTCCCCCTCTTCCTCCGTCTTTATCACTTTTTCCAGTATGTCGTTGTAGCTGGCTTTTATCCCTCTCTCTTTGAGGAACTCGGTTATGAGCCTCGCCACTTTTCTGTGCGATTGTACGCGCTGGGTGAAAGAGTCTGTGAGGGTGCCATCGAAGTCGAAAATTATTCCCAGTTTTTTCATTTACAAGCCTCTTATGATTTCGCCGTCACGGCCGATATCCCTAATTGGAAAAGAGGAGGGCTCGTCCCTTTTTTAGTTTTTGCGGTTTTCGCCTTCTCTTCTAGTATTTCCCGTACTCCAGCGCCGCGTCGAAAATCGCGACAACGTTCTGGGGTGGCACGTCGCCCTGGATGTTGTGTGAGGGTGCGAAAATGTAGCCTCCGTTCTTGCCCAGTATTTCGATGACTCTCTTGACCTCGGCTCTGATCTCCTCAATCGAGCCTGTTGGCAGGAGCTTCTGAACATCAAGTCCTCCGCAGAAGGTTATTCGGTCGCCGTAGGTTTTTTTGAGCGCCTCTGCGTCCATTCCCTTAGCCAGGGGCTGAATGGGGTTCAGCACATCCACTCCGATATCGATGAGGTGCTCTATGAGGGGGAATATCGCCCCGCAGCTGTGGAAGTATATTCTTGCGTCGGTGACCGATTTGATTCTGTCTATCATAGCCTTGTGGTAGGGCTTCATGTACTCCTTGTACTCTTCGGGTGAGACGAAGGGGGGCCTGCTGCGTTCCGAGGGCGTCTCCTAGGAGGGCGAAGTCGACGTAGTCTCCGCACTCGGAGAAGAAGGATTCGAGTATTGAGCCATGCACCTCTAGTATTGTGTCGGCGAGGTACCTGAAGATTTCGGGGTTCCTCTTAATGTCCAGGAGCATGTTTGAGAAGCTTCGAATGTAGGAGTACCGGTGGAAAATGTTTTCGGCGAAGGAGGGAACGCCGATTATCGCCCTGTTGGTTTTCTCCCTCAGCTCTTTTACCTCTTTTCTCACGTTCTCGATACACACGGGGTCCTCGGGGTCCGGGGCAGGGAGGTTATCGATGTCTTTGAAAGTGATTCCCTCTCCTAAGGGGGGCCGTCGACTATCTCCCAGTAGTATCCCACCATTTTTGCCTTCACGCCCCACGCGATGAGCACAGTTCCGTCGTCCAGGAAC
>JAUQYY010000025.1 GCA_030587505.1 Candidatus Sigynarchaeota archaeon | reverse complement strand
TCGCTTGAAGAGGAAAAGGTTGAGGTGCCAGAGGGGCACCCGATTCACATTCTCGTGGAGGAGCACGGAATCATTCTTGGCTTCGCCGAAGAGTTGAGAAACCTCTCAAAAATGGTGAAAGAGGCGGAGGATTTCGACTCCGCCAAGGAAAATTTGGAGCAGTTAAAGCGAATAGCTGAGAATTTTAGGGAGTCGGAGAGCCACTACGTGAGGGAGGAAAACGTTCTCTTCCCAGTCATCGAGAAACATGGGGTCACCAAACCCCCCGCCGTTATGTGGATGGAGCACGACACCATAAGAGAAATGGAGAAAAACCTCTACAAGCTCCTAGATAACCCCAGAGAAACGAGCTTCCGGGTCTTCGCGAAAAAACTGGGGGACGCAGCACTATCACTGGCGGAGATGCTCTCAACCCACTTCTACAAGGAAAACAACATTCTCTACCCTACAGCGCTAAAAATCATCCCCGAAAACGAGTGGAAAGACATCAGACACGAGTTCGACGAACTGGGCTACTGCGGGTTCACCCCCAAACCCCCCGAAGTAACAATCGAAGCAGAGAAACCCGCCCCAACCTCAGCCGAAGGCGTAATCACCTTTGAAACCGGCACGCTAACAGTAGAAGAGATGGAATCAGTCTTAAACACCCTACCCGTGGACATAACCTTCGTTGATAAAAACGACGAGGTGCGCTACTTCAGCAAGTCGAAAGAGAGAATCTTCCCACGGACAAAAGCCGTGATCGGCAGGAAAGTTCAGCAGTGCCACCCCCAAAAGAGCGTACACGTCGTCAACCAGATATTAGAAGACTTCAAAAGCGGCCGCAGAGACGTAGCCGAATTCTGGATCAACTTAGACAACCGACTCATCCACATCCGGTACTTCCCGGTTCGCAGCAAAAACGGAGACTACCTAGGAACCCTCGAGGTCACACAGGACATCACAGACATAAAAAAGATTCAGGGAGAAAAAAGATTACTGTAAACCCGCCGAAGGCACCCGAACGTGTTTCGGGTGGTGGTTTGTAGGGCCTTAACCTGACCCCGTGAAGGTTTCAGACAGATTTTTCCGCTCATTCTTCTTTTCTTTAGTTTTTATCCTTGAAGGTTTGGGAGTAAAGTAACAATAGCCGAGTTTATCGAATTCGCATCTTATCTCTTTCGTTTCATTTTCTGGGATAACCTTTAAAACAGTTGGAAAAAGAATGTTGTTTTTCCTTGTAAAAATGACCCGAGAGCGTATCAGCTAAGGATACAACCGTTCCCTCTAGTTGTTTCGCGAAATCTTAAAAGTCCTACTTTTGTGCGTATCGATAAGCCCATAAAGGTTTTTCTCTATCGCTCTTATATCGTCGTGCTCCATCCACATTATTGCCGGAGGCTCTACGACCCCATGTCTCTCAAGATAAGGAAAAGAGGACGTTCTCTTCTCGTACATAATGGCTTTCCGAGTCCCTCCAGATACTCCTCGAGTTGCTTCAGACGCTCCATCTCACTGCCTGTTGAACCAACATCTTGGGCGTCTTTTTTCTCTTGCCAGCAGCTTTCTTAAGAGACCTTTTGTGATACATTTCCCTCCGCTACGGTTACGAGCTGTATAATTTTTATATTATGAGATTCATTCTTTTAGCGGTGATCGTATGGCTAGTATGAAGTGGGATGTTGTTGTGGTTGGTTCGGGTTTCGGAGGTCTAACATGCGGTGCACTCTTAGCTAGGGATGGTCTGAGGGTGTTGCTCCTCGAGAGAGAGGACAGGCTCGGCGGGAGAGCCACGTCCCTTAGGGGCGAAGAGGTGAGCTTCCCCAACCTTGAGAACATTCTCAGAAGAATTGGGAACGAGAGGATCGTTAGATCAGAGCCGGAAATGGATGAAATAGTAAGCCGAGGACTGCTCAAGGGCTTCACTCTGGATCTGGGTTTCCACGAGTACGCCTACCACGAGAACGGCCGCGTAGGAATCCTCTTAAGAAACCTGGGCGAGCCCGTAAAGTTCTACCCCCTTCAGGAGAACTACTACTGGTTCGACGACAAGTGGTGCGGCATGACTCTCAAGAAAGTAGATTTCATCCCCGACGAGTTCAGACACGAGTTCTCGAAAATTGTGAAAAACAATTTTAAGATGCTTCCGAAGGACACTCTGAAGTATGACCACATGAGCGTAAAGAGCTACATAGAGGAGATGACAGACAAGAAGAGGGTTCAGGACTTCTGGTATCTGAGCGCCACACTCATCGCAACCATTAACCACCCTGATGACATATCCGCTGGCGAAACCATAAGGGCGAGCAACCCTCTCATGTACACGGGTGGACACCTTGGAAGCGGGATCGGGGGCTCGGTTGAGGGCGGATTCATCACGGTGGCGAACAAACTGGCGAAGGTAATCAAAGACTCGGGTGGAGAAGTGAGAACACGGGCCGAAGTCAAACAGATAATTGTAGAGGATGGACGGGTGAGAGGCGTCGAGGTGAGCACACCATCAGGTGAAGAGACAGTAGAAGCACAAACTGTTGTAAGCAACGTTCCAATCCAGAAGGTGTTCAACATTGTCGACGAGGGAGCCTTCCCAAGCGACTGGGTAAAGCACGTTAAGGGGCTGAGAGCCGCGGGCAGTGTATCAGGTTACATCAGCCTCAACAGACGCGTCTTAAAGAACAAGGGATGGTTCTGCGTGCCGGAGCTTATCTCTGAGGGTGAGGGGTTCCGGGGCGCAGTGAGGTGCATCTTTGAGGGCCTCTCAAACTATGACCCAACTCGCGCACCCGAAGACAAGCAGCTCGTAACCTTCTACGCTCCGCTAACACCCGAGGAGGCCAACGACAGCAAGAAGGTGAACAGGGTCATCGACGCTCTGAACGACTTCCTAGATGTAAGGTTCCCGGAGTACCACAAGTCCGTGGAGTGGGCTATCTACACCTCCCTGGACTACCTGGACGGGGTTGCGAGATCCCCCGACCAAGTGGGAGAGAATAGACCAGACATAAGAGCCCCAGGGGTCGAGGGTCTATACTTTGTCGGCGACGGAGTCAGAGGCTGGGGGGTTCCCATGGGCGCGGCTGTCCACTCAGGCTTCATAGCAGCAGGAATGATTGCTAATAAGGACTTCCTTCAAATACTCCCCGAATACCTTAGATGAAAAAGACCCTTCTATACGGTAAGGGTATCGTGGTTGAGCGGGTATGTATTTGTAGATGCTTTCTTTCTCATCGCTTTCCGCTCCATCCCCTTTTTAGGGTTGACGAACTTCTTTAGAAACTTCTTCCCCTTTCCCCGTCCATTTTTTGGGGGAAGCCCGAATCGAAGCGTCACGCCCCCGATGTTTCACCCTTTTTTGTAGTCTACAACATTCTACTATTCTGAAAATTGTGTGTATTTAGCTTTTTAAGGTTCTGCGCAAGTTTGAGGTAACTTTGTTCAACCAGAACATCACCGCCATGTGTGAAAACTTCTCAGTGCGCTCGAGTCCTTCCAAGTATTTTTTGAAAATCTTTACTTGAGAAACTTCACCACCTGCCCCTTTGAGGGAATCCTCTCCCAAGACTTTCAAACCAGCCCACTAGCCGAGTTTGCGGGTAATCTTGTCGGCTAATTCTTCTATCTCCGGCAGCTGAACATTCAACTCGTTTCCCTCAAGGCAGGCTCTGAATACCTCCTCGTTTTCTGGCAAAACAGCTATAACCTTTTCCGCGTCCAGCGACTTCAGCAGCGTTTCCTTAGTGGTGTTGTCGCTCACCCTGTTGAGAATAATGTTGAGAGGTTTCCCTATTTCCTCTGAGAGAGTGTTGACCTTCTCCGCCAACCTCACAGACTCGTAGGTCGGATCAACGATCAGCAGAATAAGGTCACATCCCTGTTCTACGCCCCTGCCGAAGTGTTCGATGCCGGCGTCGGTGTCAACTATAACTATTTCGTCCCTGTTTAACTCCAAGCTTTTTAGCAGCTCTTTTGTGAGAGCCCCCATAGGGCACGCGCAGCCCTCACCGAACTCGTGTATCTTCCCTACCGCGAGTAGTTTAATCCCGTTCTTCTCGCTCAGATACTCCTTCGGTATATCGCTGATTCCGAATTTATTCTCAAAGATTTCCACCGGCACCTCATCAAACTTGACCTCGCCTTTGAAAACCTTTTTTGCTCTGGGAACCATAGCCTTCATCAACTTTTGGGCGACGCCCCATTTGCCTCCCAGCTTGTGCGTGAAGTCTTCGGGTAACCGCATGCCAAGCTGCCTGTGAAGACCGAAGTTCGACTCGTCGCTGTCGACCACCAAAATCTTGTAACCCTTTCTCATCAACGCCTTCGCGAGCATTGTGGCTATTACGCTTTTTCCACTTCCACCTTTCCCACAGATTAGAATTTTCATATAACCACCTACAGTATGTTACTTTCCTACTTAGCTATTATTGACAAAACACCTCAGCTAACTTTCGATTTCCCTTTCGGAACAGGTTTTAGATCACAACCCTTTAAATCGACTTTTGAACTCTCCAAGCCACAGATTTACAGTATTACTTTCATTAAAAAAAGTAATATTTAAAGATTTTCAGTATTACTTTTAGGGAAGGGGTGGACCTGGCCGCGGAGGCCCTCCCAGCCCCAAACCTCCAAGTGATGAGGAGAAAAGAGGAAAAGGGGAAGAGGGAATCCGAGGGGAGAGTTAGTGATGGGAAGCCCCGCCGGAGGACCGCCGAGCCGAGGAGCAGACGCTTCCAGCTCGCCAGGGGCACCCTCGGAGAGCTGGAGACACGCTTCCCCGAACTCGTTCTTGTCGAAACATTGTCCGACACTCATGCCATAACATTGGGGGAACACAAATGTAAACCTTCCCCCAACCACATACATATTACATCGTGCCGTTCAGGATTACCGAAAAATTTTTATATGATGCTGCGTTCAGTAGGGAACGTCCAAAAAAATTTAGGTTAGCCTAAAAATTTAGGCGTGTACCCGAACAATAAAAACATGTCAAGGGAAGGAACAACGCCGTGCCGAAAAGAATCATTCAAAGAATCAGTAACTCGGTTGTGAACATAGATGAAATAAGCGCAGAGCTGGGAGTCAACCGATCAGAAGTGCAAGGTGCCTTACAGCTTCTATGGAGCCTAGGCTACCTCAACAAACTGCAACAGGACGTAAACCGGTACGGAGGCTGCTTTTCTGAAGGAAGGGCGTCGTGCCTTCCAGACCATTTTTGTAGAAACGCAGAGGCTCGAGGAGTTTACACCCTGAGCGAGAAGGGGAGAAAACTGTACACTAGGAAAGAGAAGGTGAGAAAATAGTGGCTGATTTTGTTCCTCTCAGCAAGTTAAAGGTTGGCGACAAGGGTATAGTTGCGCGCGTCGAGGGAAGCGGCGCAACCCGAAGGAGACTGATGGACATGGGACTGGTTAGGGGAACAGAAGTGAGAGTCGTTAGAACCTCACCCCTGGGTGACCCGGTGGAGTTCAGCCTGAGGGACTACAACCTCTCCCTCAGAAAGGCTGAAGCAGACCTGGTGTTAGTCCGCCTATCAAAAGGATCTCAGGAGAAATAACGGATGAAAGGTACTTCGATCCTACACTTGGCAAAAATTGAGAGTCAGAGGGGATCTACCAATGCACCGTAGGAATTCCCTTATCCCCCTCGCTCTGCTGTCCGAGGGATGCGAAGGTGCTGTTGTAGAAATCACCGGGGGAAGAGGCGTTGCGAGGCGCTTATCTGAGCTCGGCTTCAACCCTGACGTGAGGGTGAAGGTGATAAGCTCTCACTTCCCTGGCCCGGTGGTGGTATCTGTGAGGGGTTCTCGGATAGGTCTGGGTAGGGGAGTCGCTATGAAAATTCTCGTGAAGCCCTTAAAATAAAACTAAGTGGAAGGAGGAACGCTGGTGTTAAGAGTTGCTTTGATTGGGAATCCGAAC
This sequence comes from Candidatus Sigynarchaeota archaeon, assembly GCA_030587505.1. GTDB lineage: Archaea > Asgardarchaeota > Lokiarchaeia > Sigyniarchaeales > Sigyniarchaeaceae > Sigyniarchaeum > Sigyniarchaeum tengchongense. Next base: position 2,383 of record JAUQYY010000025.1, on the reverse strand, counting down.
GTTGGAAAGAGTGTTATCTTCAACAATCTGACTGGCTTGAGGCAGCACACTGGAAACTGGCCGGGGAAAACGGTTGAGAAGAAGGTGGGAAGGCACACCTACAAGGGTGTGGAAATGGAGATAGTTGACCTTCCCGGAACCTATAGTCTTACGTCGCGTGCGATAGACGAGCTCATCGCGAGGGAGTACATAGTCGAGGAGAAGCCCGACGTGGTTGTGGATATAGTTGACGCTTCCAACATTGAGAGAAACCTCTACCTAACGGTTCTGCTGCTCGAGCTCGAAGCGAACGTGGTTGTAGCTCTAAACATGATGGATGTGGCTGAAAGCAAGGGATACAAAATCGACGTGGAAAAACTGTCCGAGCTTCTCGGGGTGCCGGTGGTGCCCACAATCGCCACGCGCAAAGTGGGAATGAACGAACTCTCGGAAGCAATCATAAAGGCTGCTGAAAAACGAAAGAAGAGGCGGCCAATCGTCAATTATGGTAGGAGGATCGAGGAGCTGATCGCACGTGTTGAAAAAGCGGTGAAAAAGGACAGAAGTCTCTCGGAGAAGTACTCCCCCAGATGGCTGGCGATAAAGATACTTGAAAACGATGAAGCCGTGCTTGAAAAAGTCAACGAGAGCCCCTACAGGAAAGAGATACTCAAAGCAGCCAAAAAGGGGATTAACGAAGCTGTCAAGGAGGTGTAAACAGGTTTGAGTGAAGAGGACTCGCTTGTAGATGATTTGGAGTTCATCATGGCTGACATGCGATATGAGGTAATTTCAGGAATGGTGAGTAAGGTAGTAAAGAAGGAAAAGGTGGGGTACACGGTCACGGACATGCTGGATAGGGTGTTCCTGAACAAGTGGCTGGGTATACCAATTTTCTTGATACTGATGTGGGGCGTTTTCCAGTTTACTTTTGAAGCGTCCGCTCCGCTCTCAGACCTCATAGACATGGCATTCAGCCTGCTGGGGGGAGCGACAGGAAACCTATTGTTGAACCCGTTCTACACAGCGTACATGGAAAACACTCTGGGAGGATTGATTTCGGGGCTTGTGCCTGACGAGGCGCTGGCGGACATTTTAACGGGGCTCGCAGTGGGTTCACTGCCGAACCAGGTTCTGGCATCATTTGCTGTGGATGGCGTGATAGGTGGACTAGGCGCCGTGCTGGTGTTCGTTCCTCCGATATTCTTCCTGTTCTTCGCAATCTCGCTTCTCGAGGACAGCGGATACCTGGCGAGGGCTGCGTTCGTGGTGGACAGGGCGATGACCAGAATCGGTCTCCACGGAAGATCCTTTATACCCATGCTGCTCGGGTTCGGCTGCAACGTTCCCGCAATCATGGCGACCAGAGGCATAGAGGACGAGGCTGACAGGAAGCTAACGATTCTGGTAAACCCCCTCATGTCCTGCAGCGCGAGGCTGCCGGTGTACGTGCTCTTCGCCGGTGCCTTCTTCCCAACCGCTAGCGGAAGCGTGATATTCTCGATGTACATTCTGGGCATAGCGCTAGCAGTCGCCATGGCCCTGCTCTTCAGAAGAGTGTTCTTCAAGGGTAAGCCTTCCGCGTTCATCATGGAGCTGCCAACGTACAAGATGCCCACCGTTCACGGCACGATACGACACATGTGGGACAGAGGCCACTACTTCCTAAGAAAAGCGGGAACCATAATCTTCGCCGCGGTGGTGCTCATATGGGCATTGTCGGTTTTCCCGTGGGGGGCTCCAATCGAGTACCCGTTGACACTCGCCGGCGGGCTGCAGATCCCGGTGATGCTGTACCCCAGCCTAATCTACCAGCTCGGACAAATGATTCAACCACTCGTCGCACCGCTAGGGTTTGACTGGAGAGCCGCCGTGGCGCTGGTCTTCGGCTTCCTCGCAAAGGAAGTTGTCGTGGGAACATTCGGGGTGCTCCTCTCCGTGGAGGAGGAAGCAGCCATAGCCACAGGGCTCCAGACAGTGTTCACCCCGCTGACGGCTTTCGCCTTTATGGCCTTCACCCTGATATATGTTCCATGCGTTGCATCCGTGGCAGTAATCAAGGCTGAACTGGGGTCGTGGAAATGGACCGCATTCACGGTAGCCTACCTAGTGATACTGGCATATGGAGTGTCTCTCGCAATCATCGCCATAGGAAACCTGCTTGGACTCGGAGGACCCGGAATCCAGAACCTACTACCATTCCTGGGGGTGACTCTCCCCTACGTGGGGTAACCCACCAACATTTTGAGAGGTGAAATGGTGTGAGACTGCTAAGCGAAAAAGCGAGCAGAGTTCTGGGAGTGTACGCAGCGGTTCTCGGCGGACTCTACCTGCTCATGGGACTCGTTGAGATAGTTACGGGAACCGGAACCTACCTACCGCTGCTCAGCGCGCTCCTATGCCT
>JAUQYY010000017.1 GCA_030587505.1 Candidatus Sigynarchaeota archaeon | reverse complement strand
TCTCAAACTGAACCAGTTGCCCTTCTCTCAACCGACTGCAGCTTGGCTCCCCGAGGCCCTCAACGGTTGCCCCGTCCGGCTTGAAAACGCGGATTGGGACACAACCCTCAGAGGGAACCCAGTGGATTATTTTTGCACTCAGCCCGCGCGCCTCCTCGATGGCGCTGCCGTGAAACTCTGCTTCCAAGGGATTAACACTCGTTATGGTTATGTTGACGCGGTCCTTTAGGCGAACGACACCACCCACACCCATCCTGTCCCGGTCTTGGCTCGAAACAAGAACTCGTGCTGTTCCGTCCCTAACACTTACCGGAATCTTTCTCCTTCCTCTCTCGGGAAAGTCAGGGTGGATTAGGGGTTCAGCCTGGAGAGCCTCGCCTGGAATCTTTTTGATGGTGAGTTCAACGGGGGACTCGACGAAAAAGTAGCGGTCCGCAACGGGGTCCACAATCTTCCTGTTTATCGCGTAGAGAATTTCGGGGCTATATTCAATATCTATCATGCTCAAGCCGAGGTCGAGCATGGCCTTCCTTATCGCCTCGGGCTTTATCCCCCGCCGTCTCAGCGACTGCAGACTCCACGTCCTGGGATCATCCCACCCGAGGTAAACCCCCTTTTCTATCATTTCCCTCGCTTTGGACTTGCTTAGCTTCAAGCCCTTAAAGGAGATTATTCCGTAGTGAATAAACTCGACGCTAGGCCATTTCAGCTTGCTCCATATCAACCGCTCCACCACGTCCTCTTTCATGAGGTCTTTTCCACGCAGAACATGGGTTACGCCCAGGAGGTGGTCGTCGATGGCCCAGGAGAACTCCAGAAGAGGCCAGACACGGTACTTTGACCCCACCCGCGGATGTTCACGCTCAGAAATCCTCATTATTATGTGGTCTCTCACAGCCGGGTCTGGATAGTCCATCCCAGTTTTCAGTCTCACCACGGCCTGCCCTTCGCCATACTCCCCGTCAAGCATTCTGCGCCAATTATCGAGGTTTTTCTCAACGGAGAGGTCGCGATGGGGGCAGGGTCTGCCGGTTTTCTTGAATTTTTCACGCCACTCCGCAGCCTCGCACGTGCACACATAGGCCTCCCCCTCCGCGATCAACTGTTCGCAGTACCTGTAGAAGGTGGGTATGCGGTCCGACTTGTAAACCTCCTGGTGCCATTCAACCCCAAGCCATTCGAGACCCTCCCTGATGAGGTCGTAAGCCTCGGGCACAATCCTTTTTTCTTCACTGCCTATAGTGTCGTCGAAAACGAGAATCAGCTTACCGTTGTACCGCTTAACGTACTCGTCATTAAGAATAACCATCCGAGTGTTACCGATGTGGAGCGGCCCTGAAGGGTAGGGCGCAAGCCTCATAACAACCCTCTCACAAAGGTCAGCCTTCGGAAGGGGCGGGAGTTCCCTAGCAGCATCCTCCCGCTTCTCCTCCTCTAAGAGCTCGGGGGCGATTTCAAGCAGCCTCTCCCTCTGCTGGTCCAGTGTGAATCCGCCGACTTCGTCAACTATCCGCTGAACCAGCGCACTTATGTCTTTCGCCCGGCTTCTGAACTCGGGGTTCTCCGCCATTATCTTGCCCATAACCGCCTTTGGATTGGCTTTTCCTCCATACTTAACAGCGTTCGCAAGAGCGTATTTCAGAATCAACTTCTCAACATTCTCTGACATTTGAAGCCCAACCTTTAAGAGGCTATGTTAAGAATCACACTAAAAAAGACTGTCAGAAAAAGAATATTAATACCCCAATTTAAGATTACCCCAACCAAACCGAACGGTTTCAGGCATCGAAAAGAAGGTTCGATACACACATAAGCATCTAAGAGGTTCGAGTCATGAGAATCGGCAGAGGCGTGAGGGTTGTACTGTTCGACCTGGATGGAACTCTGATAGATACGAGAAACAGGTTCTACGTGGTCTTTAACGAGTCCTTGGAAAAATTCGGTCTGCCGACGCTGACAAGGGACACTTTTGACCGCTTCTACAGGAACGCCTCCCTAGGCGAACTGATTCCAGAGAATCTGGAGACCAGCTTCTGGGACTATTTTCTCGAGAGTTACTCCAAAACGTCGTCCCCCCAAGAGTGTAGAATACCGGGTTCAAAGTTGGCACTATACGAACTAAAAAAACAGGGAATGGACGTAGGAATCGTCACTGGCAGAATCGCAGATGTGGAGAGCGTTTGGTCAGAGTTAGAGAGGCACGAGCTGGCTCAATTCGTGGACACCGTGGTTACGAGATCTAATGAGCAGAACACTAACACGGACTATTTCTCGAAGGAGCACAATCTCCTAGAAGCTCTGGAATCCCTGGGCCGTAGCCCATTCGAGAGCGTTTTTGTGGGTGACTACGTGGCGGACATCAGGTCGGGAAAAAGAATAGGAGCCGTAACAGTTGCGGTTCTTAGCGGGGGAGTCAAGAGAGAGATTCTGGCCAGAGAGAACCCAGATTTGATTCTTGAAAGCGTTGCAAACCTCCCACCCATAATCAAAGACCAGAGTTAAACTGTACTATTCCCACAGTATACACTTTCGAAAAGTGGTCTAGAGAGACAGTGTCTGAATTTCCACGCTTTTTATTCCTTCCAGTTTCTCAAGTCTTTCTAGCAGCTGGTTCTTATCCATTAAATCTGAGGAGCAATAAAGTTCATATATACACTCCCTCTCTTTAAAGCAGAGACCCGAAGTGAAAAACCTATTAATCTGGGTTTCCTCGAAGAAAGATTTGAGACCCAGTAGAAAGTTTGGGGAAATCTTCTCGCCGAGGTTTATCAGGATTTTATACACCTCTCGGCTCTCAACGGGAATAATTCTAACAGTCGCGTCAGTTGAGGAGAGAATCACCAGTGCGTTTTCACTTTTTATCACGTCAAAAAAGGTTTTGGGGAGCTCAATAAACTTTTTATCATCCCCGGGTTTAAGCTTTGTCATCACACCTCTCGTGAGACCAACCAACAAACGTCCCTCCTTCTCAAATCCAGAAGGAAGCCAACGACTAAAACGTTATCTATTAGGATAGAAACGGTGGGTGATAATATTTTCTGTTATAACATACTCCCTACAAGAAGGAGTATCTGGTATCCTTAATAAGAAATCCTCACGAAGAAGCAGAGTACGCTTATTTTCTAGTTTCTTCCCTGTTTTCATTGTGATTGGTAAATTCCCACTTGTCCAGCTTAATCACGAGTGTACAGTCCTCCTGCAGGTCGGGGCAGTCGAGTCTGATTGAGACCTTATCGCTGCTCTTGCCAATGATTTCTGGGTTTTGGCAGCGCTCAGCCAGCTTGTCCATCAGGAAGAGCACAAACGCGTCGGTTATAACGTTTAGGCTCCCATCAAGGAGTTTTTTACCCATAGGGCCTAGGCTGTAGCGCACTCTACGACCATCCCTCTTAGCGTTGACGAGACCCGTTTCAACCATTCTTCCAACGTGCCAACGAACGGTGTCGTGGTGAACTCCCAAGCTCTTCGCTATCTCCCTCTGGTGGCAGCCGGGATTGTTAACAATGTACTGAAATATCTTCTTTGCGGTCGGGCTCCGGAGGGTGAAGAAGGCCTTCTCAGCCTCCTCGTCCCGCAGCACCTTAGGATAGTAAACAAGTTTACCCCCATACTTGAAGCTTCCAATCAAACCGGATTTTTGAAGGGTTCTAAGGTGCCAGGAAAGCGTGCCCGGAGGAGTTGCGAGTTCACTCGCTATCTCTAAAAAGTAGGTTCCAGGCTTTTCGCAAATCATCCTGTAAATCTCCCTTCGCACAGGATGAAGCAACAGTGTAAGCCTCTTCTCCGACAAGTCTAAACCCTCAATTGACAATAGAAAAGACGAATATTTAAACCGTTCCCGAAAACCGGTTAATTTTCCCGTTTAATAACAAAAGAATATCGAACAGTTACACAGATCCGCGGGCCGCTCATTTTTGTTGAGCGTGTTGCGAACGTGGCTTTTGATGAAATGGTGGAGGTAGTTGACCCTTCCGGAAAAATCCGAATTGGGCGTGTGCTTGAAGTAGATCAGGATATTGCGGTGATTCAATTATT
>JAUQYY010000015.1 GCA_030587505.1 Candidatus Sigynarchaeota archaeon | reverse complement strand
ACCCTGGTGGAAACTAACAAAATCCAAACACCCTTGCCTCGTCCGACAACCAAAACGCCAGAACCATACTAATGTAGGGATACGCAGAACAAATAACAAACACATACCCATAACGTCGAAACAGCTTGTACCCGTCAAGGGTATAAAAACCTGTTGAGAGGTTTTATTATTGAACATAGTTGATCTGACCCAGCCCTACCTCTACGATTTTGCGGGGGAAGCCGCATTTCCCAACAAGTTCAACTATGATTTCCGCCTAAAAGCCGTAGGCCACAGTGTTACCATCGGGAAGCAAAGCTTTCATTACCTATCCTTAGTAATTAATTTGGAAACGCACTGTGGAACACACATAGATTTTCCCTCGTCATTCCTACTAGCCGGGAAGAGGCCACACGACTACAGCATACCAAACTTTGTCTGCGAAGCCCTAACGGTTGAGCTAAGTAAAGGCGAAAACGGCCGCATAACAGCCGAAGAGCTAATTGAAAAACTTAAGGAGATACCCACCCTCAGAGGAAGGGTGCTACTTATAAAAACGGGATTCGGCAGGTACTGGAGAACAAGCCACGAAAAATACTTCAGAGACTTCCCAGTAATCGAGCGAGAATGCGCCGAGGTCATCGCCAACTTCGGCCTCACGGCACTGGGAATAGACTGTCCCTCCGTGGACAAGCCGGATTTTCCACCCTCCTTCCCTTACATCATCGACGAGGGAGCCGAAAGCTTCCTTCAACCAATAAAAGACCCAAAGGCCACAAACCATCTAATCCTCCTAAACGCAAACTGCCTAATCATAGAAAACCTAAACCTAGAAAGAGTGCGGGACATGGAAAAACTCACCGTGTGCTTTCCGCCGCTGAGAATAGAGCCCGTGGACAAGATGGCCGCAAAATCAGTACCGGTAACGGTCCTGCCCTGCAGAGCATTCGCCATCAGGGAGTAAAAAACAGCCAAGTTTTAAAAGAAAAAGAGGAAGGAAACTCGTCTAAGGTACGAGAATGCTCTTCGTTTTCTCCAAAGAGTTTATTTTTTCCACCATAGCCCTAATCTTTTCAACCAACTCTCCAGCGTCATGACAATCCCCGAAAAACGCCTGCAGTCGTTCTGTCTCAATGCCGAACTGCTCAAGAAGCCCACGCAACATTGAAATTCTCAGATTCGCGACATCAGCACCCCTAAGGTAGTGGCATCTGTCACACCCGACCAGCATCACACCGTCTGCACCGTTGCTAAACGCGTCCAGGACAACCTGCAGGTCGACGGAAGCGGCACAGGGAACCTCAACAATACTCACGTTCACAGGATACTGCAACCCCAGCATGCCCACGTCATCCATCGTGGAGTAACCACACTCCAAGCAGCAGATAGCAACGATTTTCTTAGCGTCCCCATCGCTTTCCAAGACGCCGTTTATGGCTGCCGTTAACTGCTTACTGGTGTGATGCCTCAGGTCAATGCAACCAGAGGGACAAGCAGCAGCACAAAGACCACAACCGAAACACTTGGCGGGATCCACCCAAGCGGCTTCCTCGCCCACATGGGCGGCGTCGAATGGACAGGCCCACTCACATATCCTACACGAGCTGCAGATCTCCTCGTTGACAACGGAGGTAAGCAGGGGTTTCTCTATCTCCTTCCTGCTGAGAAGCTTCACAACACTCATAGTTGCACCGGCAGCGTAGGACACAGCGTTCGGTATGTCCATGGGCGTTATCGCACCGCCAGCCAGGTAAACCCCCACAACGTTTGTTTCCGAGGGGCGCACCTTGCGGTCGACCACGTCAAAGAAGCCGTCCGGCCCGAGGGCGACACCCAGCATCCTCGCGAGTTCCTGTGTTCCCTTCGACGGAACCATCGCCATGCTCAGAACAACGAGGTCGGTTTCGATGCGTTCAAACTCACCAGTCAGGCTGTTTTCACCCTCAACTATTAAGCGCTCGCCGTTGTGGAGCACCTCTCCGGGTCTACCGCGGATGAAGGTTACCCCCAGCTCCCTGGCTCTACGGTAGTACTCCTCATACCTTGAGCCTACAGGTCTTATGTCCATGTATTCGATGATTACGTCTATCTCGGGGAAGTTTTCCTTTATCATAATAGCGTGCTTCAGAGCCACCATACAGCAGATGTTTGAGCAGTAGTAGTTGTGTTTCTCGTCTCTCGATCCGACACACTGGATCATAACTATACGCTCAACTGGCTTGTTATCGGACAAGCGTATGGGCCTTCCACCCGTAGGTCCAGTGATGTCGAGCAACCGAGCCAGTTCCACCTGCGTAATCACGTCCGGGTAGCGCTCATAATTGTACTCCGTCACCAGTGCGGGGGCGTACTCGTCAAACCCGGTTGCTATTATTATGGCACCAGCGTCAATCGTGAAGGTTTCTTCCTCTTCCTTCAGGTCGATCGCGTCAGTTGGACAAACCTCGACGCACTTTCCGCACTCCTCAAACTTGCAGGCTTCGGGGTCGATTGCGTAGACCTGTGGAATCGCCTGCACAAAGGGCATGTATATTGCCTTTCTTGTAGTGAGCCCCAGGTTGAAGTCATCTGGAACCTCTACTGGACAGGCCTCAGCGCACGCGTTACACCTGATGCACCTGTCCTCGCTCACGTACCTCGGTTTCTTTCTGACGACGATCTTGAAGTTTCCGACATCGCCCAGAACGTCTACAACCTCTGAGTTAGTGTGGAGCCTGATCTTAGGGTTGAATTCGAGGTTGGCTCGATAAATGCATCGGCGTGGAGAACCGTCACCCAGACCAGGGCACCCCGTTGTTCTTACGCAGAGGGAGCAGTCCTGTGTGGGAAACACTGTTCCCAGCTCTAGACACAGCCCGCCCACCGTCGGCTTCCTCTCCACCACATCGACCTCGATTCCAAGCTCCGCGAGTTCCTGAGCCGCGGTTAGTCCGGCTATTCCACCTCCGATTATCACAACCCTCTGTGTAATCGGTATCTTCTCTAGGGGAATTTCCTCCAGGGCCCCCGCCCTGTTGGCTGCCGAGATAATTAGCCTCCTCGCCTTCTCCGTCGTAGAGTCTTTGGATTCGTACCTGTGGACCCATGCGCACTGTTCTCTAATGTTTGCGACCACGAGGCTGTAGCGGCTCATTCCAGCATCCTCGAGAACGCGTCCCCAGGTGGACTCGTAGAGTTTCGGGGTGCAGGCGGCGACCACCACTCTGTCAACCCTGTTTTCCTTCAACTGCTTCAGCATTCTTTCAAGGCCGTCCTTGCACAGAACGCTATCCCTCACTATGAACTCGAATTTTCCACTCTTCTCCAAGTCAGAGATGAGAGAATCGTAATCCATAGTGTTGGATAGCGTTTTTCCACAGTCGCAGATGAACAAACCGATTTTAGCCATGAAAATCACCTTACAGTTTTTCGATTTTTTCAAGAACAGCATCAGGCTTTATTCTCTGGAACTTGAAGTGCAGTTCGTCGGCGGAAACACCCTGAGCGAGAGCGAGTAGATGAGGGTAATAGAGGACAGGAATGTGATAATCCGTGCCCAGCGCCTTGTTTATCTGGAACTGGCCGATGTCGTACTGAATCAGGCAGAAGGGACAAATCACACAGAGAAGATCCGCGCCTGACATCCTAACGTATCTCAGCTTTTCCTCTATCATCCTGTTTGTTGTGTCCTCGTCCACAGAGCGCACCCCTACCCCGCAGCAGAGAAACTTCTTGAGGTAGTCAACGGGTGTAGCTCCGGTTGCTTTGACGATACTCTCAAAAGAGGTTGGATTGAACGGGTCATCCACTTGGAGAACCTCGCTGGGCCTGAGAACGTGGCATCCGTAGTGAACCGCCACCTTTATTCCCTTCAGAGGTTTCTCAACGGTGGATTCGATCTTCTCTGGTCCCACATCCTCGTAGAGAACCTGAAGAAGGTGCCTAACCTCCACAGTGCCCTTGTACTCCTTTCCCACTTTAGCTAAGGCTTCGTTAACCTTCTCTTTAAGCCCGTTCTCATTCCGAAGAACGTAGTCCGCCGTCTTCAGGGTTTCAAAGCATCCGCTGCAGAGAGTTAGAACGTCCAATCCCGCTTCCTCAGCTACGGCCAGGTTTCTCGACGCCAGAACAATCCACGTGAAACGGTCAAGCGCAGAGAAACCAACGGGATCAGGGCAACAAGCAAAACCAGGCAAATCCCGCACATTCACGTCCAGATTCTTCAGTATCATCCTGGTGGATACCTCGAGATGCGGCAAACGGTTGGGTATTGTACAACCCAGAAAGAGTGCATACTCGCAGCTCACTCCTCAACAACCCCCGTTTCCTGAGTTTCCTCTTCGGATTTTCTGCCTTCCACAAGCTTGTCAAAACCTGTGGCGCTCGTTAAAGTTCGTATCTCTTCGGGTGGTGCATTCTCAATCACGGGTAACTTCAGCTTCTCCCTACGAGACAGAATCGCCTTCGTTGGAGGGCTGACCATACCGAATTCCAGCAGCGCCTTCGCCTCCTCCTGCAAATGCGCTGGAAACAGGCCCTCTTTGCTCGAGAGGTTCTTAAGCTCAATGATAATTTCCGAAACCTTAACTCCCTGAGGACACTTCTCTGTACAAGTGTGGCACACCGTGCAGAGCCATATTTCAGGACTCTTAACGGTACGGTCTCTCTTCCCAAGGAGGGTATTCTCAATGATTCGCCGAGGATTGAACTGTGAGTTATATCTGAACACTGGGCAACAGCCTGAGCAGGTCGAACACTGGTAGCAAAGGTTAAGGGTTTCTCCTTCGTGGGTTTCCGTGATCAAACTTCGGAAACGGCTATCTATACTCGACGATGTCTCTACCAACTTAAATCCTCCAATCCGCCAATTAGTAAGATGATCCTTGTGTTTTAGCAAAATGCTTATCAGTTTAACCACTACTAGTTTTATAATCCATCACGACGTCATTCAAGCGGCTTGAACATTTTACGCAGAATGAAGCTCAGAAAGCCACCGTACACCGTGGAGGTTCTGAACTTCATGTTTCCTAAACTGAACCATATCAAAGGTTGATTGCACGGGATTTGAGAGCATAACCCCGCGCCAACCATACCGCTAGTGTTTCCACGCATACAATTTTTTCTCAGTATAAAATCTTTTTGTATAGTTTAGAACTAATATAAGCGGAAAAGAGTTTAGAAAATAAACTCTAAAGCCAAAAATCCCAAGAAATCCTAAATAACCTAAAAGAAACTATGTATAAAAAACATACAAAATCAGTGAGCCCTGAAAGAACATTCGCAGCTTCAACACCGACCCAAGTTTTAGACCGCAGAAGTGTAAAGGATGCTGTGGTGAAGCGTTTCGAATCACAACCACCCAGTTCGGAAAACGTCTTCCGAACAAAACTCTTGGTAAGTGGCGTGTTCTAACTCTAGTGAGCTAGTGAGAAAAATGGTTCTGATTTCTTTTCCTCTCCAGCAGGAACTTCAACCGTATCATAGAGCGGCAAAGGTTGTTCAGGAGGATTAGATCATTCGTTGTTTTGTGCTCCTTAGTCTTCATAAGTGACCTGTAGACCTCTTGAACCTGGTCCAGGAATGACTGGATGTCATCCTCATCAAGGAAAGCTTCATTAGCCAACACAAACGCCCCACACACCGTTGAGCATTTTACCATAACGTGCAGGGATTATTTTAACTATTGTAAAACCCAAGGAATACCTCAAAAAGTACATCAGTAATACCCAAAAGGGGCATCAGCGAGGGATTTATAAATTGTCAAAATCCTTTCTTTCTTCAGTATTTGAAAATTAGTGTTTGGGTAGGCGATACCCTTAAGTAGGATTAAGGGCACACCTACCCTCTCGGTGACAAAGATGTCAATATACGCCCTGTTTCTGAGCTTAATAATCTTTCTGCTCCTCGTGATTCTGCTCCGCGAACACGCTCGCACCGCGGGCACCCCAAGGGCCCCAACCCTCGAGGGGGCGCTCGACGCCCTCGTGGGCTCGGGCGTCCTGCCCGGAGGAGTCGTGGAGATACTGCGCTACATGGCCCTCAGGAGGCGGAGGGACAGGTACCCCGCTTGGATGATAACCCTCCACGCGGTTATCCAGTGCTCGGCGGGAACCTTCACCTCGTCGCTCGGAAGCGTGGTGACCCGGCGATGGGAGAAAACGGACATAAAGAGCCTGATGGAGAGCCTCCTGGACCTGTTCCCGACACCACAGGCGATCACCGGGCGCCTGAGGAGGGAGCGCCTCGAAGACGTCAGAAGGGCGACGCGCGAGCTCCTAAGGAGGCAGTGGAGCCGCGCCGGGAACATGAAGGGGAAGCTCGACCTCATAATCGACAGGACCCAGAAGCAGGTCTGGCCCAAGACAAGGAAGGGGCGGCGCAGGGAGACCATGAGGTGGGTCGTGGAGAAGGGAAGAGAGAAGCACCTCTGCCTCTCGACCCTCATGGTGACCAACGGCGACGCAAACCTCTTCCTCGGAGTCGAACCCGTGACCCCCCTGAGGAACAGGCCCCTCGACGAGGTGCAGAGGGAGGTCGGCTACGCCGTCCGGCTGGGAATCAGGATACGCTACGTCCTCCTCGACAGGGGATACGAGGACAGGAAGATCCGAAGGTACCTGGCGGCCCAGATGAGGGCGGGGAGAATCGACGGCTTCGTCCAGCCCGCGGTCAAGAACACCACCGTGAAGAGGCACATAATCAGGTGCGCCCTCAGCGGCCGGAGCACGCTCG
>JAUQYY010000005.1 GCA_030587505.1 Candidatus Sigynarchaeota archaeon | reverse complement strand
GAGAGGGGGTTCGCCATTTTTGAATTCGGGAATTACGTTCCAAGCTTCACGAACAACCAAGATTGACGAAGGATTAATTATCCGCATTGCTTGATCGATTGCTTCCCCTAGAGTGTCTACGTTAATTATGGGGAGTTGGATATTTCTCACAGCTTTTCCGAAGGCAATTATGAGGTTTCGGCCTTCGACGTCCATTATGTTTTTTATCAGAAGCACCTTTGGATCCTTATCAATCAGGTATGGAAAATCGTCGTATTCGAGTTTAACTATTTTTTTGAGCATAACGATATCTTCATGGTTGGGGTTCACCATCAGCACGGTTAAGCCGTTAGGCTTGAGAAGCCGCCTTGTGGTTCCCAGTGACTGCAGACTCGTGTAAAGATCTTGGTCGTATGGTGTTCCGGGTGCTAGTACCACTACCTCCGCCCTTGCATCCACTTCTGTTCTGAAAAGTTTTTGAGATATTTCTACTCCTTTTGCGTAGGCCTCTTCAGGATCACCAGCCACGAAATTCACCGCTTTGCCATCCTTGTTTTCAACGGTGTTCAGGAGGAAGTCGATACCGCAGAGCGAAGCCGCACTTTGAATATCCCTGAAGAGGGGATTATCCGCAGTAGATCCTATTCTACTGGATAGGAGTATTCCTCTAACCTGGTTACACACGATCGCCTCTGCACCCGCTACACCAGGCAGGATGGCTTGGTACCCTCCCGTGAATCCCGAGTAGGGGTGTGGGTGTATGGACCCAATTGCGATGCGATAATCGGCTTCTGCAACCCTCGTGTTTATCTTCAGCCTTGCCCCCGATAGAGTTCTCCCAATCTCAGTCAGACTATCCTCATCGAACGCGTCGTGCAAAACAATGCTGTAATTATCGGAGGCAATGTTTGATAATGTCTGTTTCAAGTTTTTGCTTAATTTTTGTTTATTCAAACCGCTAGCGAGGACAATATCGATTTTTGGTATACTCTCCTTCTTTAACTCTTTGAGAACCAGTTCCAACACGCTAATCAGGTGAGAATGAAAATCATTTTCGAGAAGTATTGCTACCCTCCTTGCTCCAGAGACTTCTTTTCGTAGAGGACCAGCCCCTATGGGCTCATTCAAAGAATTGCGAATAAAGGTTAATGGCAAACTTTTAGCAGACAATTTTCTGGGTGGCTCAATCACACCCTTCAGGATTTGTTCAGGAATTCTAGTTGACTCTAACCGATCCCCACATCTCAGTGAGATACGCACCTTCCTATCGTTTCCCTCCCCTTTTGTTTTTTCCTTCTTGAACCAGACAAGCTTCTCGTGAATTATCCCCCTAGCTAGCTCGTACTGCTCAAATAAAGAATGGTTAACATTGTAGATAAGAGCAGGCTTGTCCAAATATTCAAATCCTATTCCTAGCCTTTCACTACAAGAAAAAGCAGTATGAAGCAATTTAAATAGGGCTGCTATGCATTTCTCTCGCCTTTTCTCCGGCTCCACTTTTGAAAGATTACTGAGGAGAATATAAGCGTTAAGTTCCAACCATTTAAAATCAAAACCAGTAAGTATTTCGTGATGCTTACGAACCACATTCCCAATGCAGGACTTAAACTCGGAGAGAAATCCACGACCAATTGTTGTCTCCACGGCGCACAGTAACTCGCTGAGAAGCCTCATTGAAACCAGAACAATCCTATCCAAGACAGTGTTTGCCTCCTTCTCTTTATTCTCTGCTAGAATCACCAGCCGAAGTAGGAGATTGCTTGAAAACAATTAATAATGCACGTTTAAATATACAACGGAGTTTAATATTAATAATACCCAAGAGATAAAAATGGGTTTTGCATAAATTCAAAATTCAAAAACCACATCCTGCCAAATATGAATCACAGTATAGGTACAATTTTCCAAGCAGCGGGTTACAAGTCAAGGTTGAGACAAACACGTTAAAAAAGACATATACACGAATAAAACCATGAAAGAGCCCAAAACAGGAAAAGCGAAGCGTTATAAACCAAGAAACATTATTATTAACTTGAAAAAACGCCGCAGTATAAGTTACACCCTCAAAATCCGAAACTAAATCGAAAGGCGAAGGAATTTGCAAGAGGAACCAAGAGTAATAAAAATTTTGGTTACGGGACCCTACTCGTCCGGTAAAAGCACAGTGGTCAGCAAGCTTTGCAAAGACGCCGTAAGCATAGACGCACTGGGGACAACAGTCGGTTTCGATTTTGGTTCAAGGTATGAGGAAGTGAATTTTTTGGATTTGAAGATTTTTGGGACTCCTGGCCAGGTGAGGTTCAAATTTTTGCAGGAGATACTGGCTCAGGGTAGCGCTGGTATTTTGCTGGTTGTTGACAGCACGGCTCCCGAAACTTTAGAGTTGGCGAGGAGTGTTCTTACAAGTGTGCAGAAGGAGCTTCCTCGGAGGGTTCCGGTGGTGGTTCTTGCGAATAAACAGGATTTGGTTGGGGCTATGACTCCGGATGAAGTTAAGGAGAAGTTGGGTGTTTCTCAGGATGTTCCAGTTGTGGGAACTGTGGCTACCGAGAGTATCGGTCTAAAGGAAGCTATCACAAAGCTGATCAAGCTAATGTTAGCGTCGGAGTCGTAAACACTTTTAATAGTTACAAGTAGGGAGTTTTATGCTTTCCCTTTTAGGTGAGTAGAACCGTGTTCTCGCGGCTACGATGCTCATTACCCTTTGAGACACCCTAAACGTGTTTCCTCATGTTCGTTTTCTTTTTCATAATGTACTGTGTAACGCTATTTGGGAGATCTGATAATCAGAGTGTTGTGTCCTGTTACTGGTTGAGTGTTTTGTGACTTTCAAATCGCTGGTTTTCCGCATCTTCTACAGTACCTTGCGGAAGGAGGAAGCTTGGACCCACAGTAAATGCAGAAAGAGAATTCATCATTTTCTTCGGAGAATAGGCTATCGCTTTCGTAATTTCCTGCGGCGGATTCGGATATCTTTGGTTCTTCCGAGTGGTCGAAGAGAGTGGATATGGGTTCTATAATACTGTTTTCGTCTTCCTCTTTGGTTGAGTTCCTTAGGGGCTTAGCCGTGGTGTTCTCGACGGCCTCTAATCTATCTGGCGTGGAGGTCAAATTGTTACGATACAGACGTGAGCTAGAAGAATCTTCCCGTGAGAAGTAGATTGAATCAAGCTCACCCGGTGCATGTAGACCCTTTGAATACTCAATGAATTTGTTGTGCAGGTACGTTTTTAACCGTACATAATCCTCCTTGGACAAGCCTAATAATTCCAGTGCCCTGTCTCTGTTTTCGCAGGCCTTTTCTAAGCCGCAGCAATAGGCTAGGCTGCCATAGCAGGTAAGCGCCATCGCTTGTTCCTGTGGACTTTTGAAAACTGGTTTTACACGCACCCCACCGATGACTAAGACACCACCGTGCTCCAGTTTTACGTCGGCAAACCCCTCGTTTATCAAAGCCCGTATAACTCGATTCGCCGGGTAGACTCTGCCGTCAATTATAACATACCCCTCGGCTTTGGGAGCATTCTCCATCGCATCCACCAATCTATCTAACTGTGTTAAAGAAAACAGCAGCTTTCAAGAATATTAGTCTTCCTCTTGCACAAAATTAAAATTAATCTGTTTATTTTAAATTGAAAGTTTAAGCATATATTTGTGAATATTTTCCACATATATCTGATCGATGAGAAAAATCAAAAAGTTCACAGAAGGCATGCTTGTAAAACAATTCCACATTACATAATGAACCTTAAAAAGAGATTTGTTTTAGTATTTATGTCAAAAAATAGGCTCCTCTTTTTCGTCCAAGATTTGCTAAACTTCAGCGGTTCTTATAGAGATTTGGATTCTGAGAGAACGGCTTATGCCTATATCAAAAGTTTTAATATGTTAGGTTAGGGGTTATTTTGTAGAGAAAAAGTGAAAAGGGGTTGTTAGAAGCGTTGTCCAGCAGCAATTTTGAATTAACTCTGGCACGAGAAACCCAGTTGATGTATCAGAGAACACGAGGCTTCGAACCAGTTAAAGGCGATCTCACTCGTTGGAGAGGAGAAATCGCAGGCAGAGGAGAGTTTAGAGGACTAAAATTCGAGGTGGAAATAAAAGTTCCGCCTACATTCCCGATGGATCCTCCCCAGGTTCGCATGATCTCCCCCACCGAGCACCCCAACGTAGACATTGAAACAGGAAGAGTTAGGTTGAACATTTTGGAGCACTGGAGGCCCGAGTACCACTTGTACCATGTTGTAAATACGCTGAAAGGAACCTTTGCAAGGATCCCCCCACGCCCAGCCACTAGTCGAACTAAGCCGGAGAAGGAGACGCCAAAGATAACGTTAACACTGGTTGGTAAGGAGGAGCAAAAGGAGGGGGGAGAAGTGAGTCCAGAGATCTCCTCGCGCCTGGCGAATCTGGAGAGTGAGATTCAGAAGCTTAGAGGTATGCTCCAGGAGCGTGACGAGGAAATAGCGATGCTACGCGGCAGACTAGCCGCTCACAACGTACCCGAACAGGCGGGAGAACATGAGTCCACACTGGTTCCCGAGGACCCCGCGTATCGTGAGATTCTTGATGTTGAGAGCGAGAAGATAGCTATTGAGGATTTGATTAGAACGCTTGAGGAAAAGTTTGAAGCCGGAGAGATAGGCCCAACAGAATACACTAAGCTATACAAGAGGTATAAAAAGCAGCTGTACATAGTAAACAAGAAGCTAGAGAAACTCCAGGCAAAGTAGCGCACCCAATTAGGAGGATAAGAGATGAGAATGGCGGAAAAGCCCAGAAAAAAGAAGCGGAAGGAGAGCGAGTCGGAAGACCAATTAGAGTTAGAAGCTGAGCTGTACTCTTGTATAGCAACCTTGGACATGTTGGGCAGGAGTTATGATAACGGATTGATTGATGCTTCCACTTACAGTCGCCAAATGAGAGCGTACATCCAAAGAATAATAAGCGTACGCGAAAAACTTGAGGTAAGGGGGTTTGACCTCGCTCGATTTATAGAGAGAGAGAAAATAATTGAGAAGTACCCTAATGCCGCGGTTAAGCTGAGGATAGTCAAGCTTGATGAAACTGTTATGAGACCGGAGGAGGAAATACCCCTAGAGATAGTTAAGTTTTCCCCCGCGAAGCTCGCCACCGAAACAGCCGACCTCGTATCAAATTTCATAACACTGATAGATTGCGTACAGTTGGGGGATTACGCTAGAATCGACAATATAGTCCCAATAATGGATGACATTATACTTCTTTTGGAAAATTTTCAGGGTCTGAATGACAAGAATTACTGGGTCTACAAAGAGATAACCGCCTGGCGTGACAAGCTCAAAAACGAGCCACCAGACCTGGTGATTGATGCTGAAGACGCTAAGAAGATAGAGTACGACGCTGTAAGGTGGTTCAAAGACTTCCGACAGAGACTAAGACACTTAGATAGAAAGGAGCCTGTTTAGAATGGGAATACGCGAATTGAGGGATAGGATGGAAAAGAGGAGATACATGCAGAAGAAAGCCGTGGAGTTCAAGTTAGAGGAGATCAAAAGCGATTTGGAAGCCGCAGCCGAAACAAAAGAGAAACTAGAAGAACTGGCTAGGAAATACGGGGTTATCATAGCCACCAGCCCCAAGCTTCAGGAGGAGGTTGAAAGGATCAGGAAACAGTACGGAATACCCAAGGAATCGGTAATCACCCGCGTGATGTCTGAGGAAGAAGTCCTCAAGAGGGGACCCATGGGGCTTGGAACAAGAATCGACCATGAAAAGCTTGGAATGCTGCTCTACCAGAGAGCTATGTTCAAACGCAAGGAAAACGGGGGAATAATGACCTACGGGGAAGCCTACCTGCTCGTGAACACTGGTAAACTCGCCGAGAAGCTGGAAGCAAAGGATGTGGAGAAGGCGGTAAAGATACTCAAGAAAAACAACATCATACCGGGTGAGAGGGAGCTGAAATCAGGGGTGAAGGTGATCAGTTTCTTCCCCGTGGAACTCACAGACGACCAAAATGAAGTGTTAAGCATAGCGAGCAGAAAGGGATTCACAACACTCGAAGAGTTGATGCTGAAAACGGGCTGGACAAAAACAAGAGCACAAAACACGCTCCAAGCCTTGGAACAGGAGGGTATAACCCGAAAGGACGAGAGCTACGCCCACGGAGAAAAATACTACTTCCCCGGACTCATGCACTAGCTCCAAGTCACACAGGTTGGTGTCAACTCTTCGCTTTCTTTTAGCAGAGCGTACAAAGTTTGGGTTGAAAACAAGAGCAAGCGGATTTTTTGATTAGAAAGATGAATAAAAAATAAAATGGGAAGGGGTGAGCTTTTCCTCGGGTTGCGTTTGCGCTACTCTGGTGGTATCTCTGCGTAGATGGTTGCCATGTCGACTCCGATTCTCTTGTTGTGCGCGTAGTACGCTGCGAAGATGAGGCCACCCAGTCCGAAGACGATCAGGTTGGTCCACAGTCCGTTGAGACTTAGACTCTGTATTGCTGTGAATATTACGAAAGTTGTGGCAATAAATCCTATGACGCCGGCAAGAGTGATGACGGGTATACCACCAATCTGCCACTTGAAGCCTCTCTCGTAAATTTCTGGTTTGATGTAGGGGAACAGTATCGCAGCCATACAGCCAAACCAGAGCATGGTTGTATCCATAACCACTGTCTGGAAGGCTGCCATAAAGATATCAATTGAGGACAGTAGCACACCTATAAAGGCAACTATGGCTACAAGTGTGGTTGCCCAAACGGGGCTGTGCCACCTCTCGCTAACTTCTGCGAACTTAACTGGGAACGCCCTGTCGAATGACCATGCAAATGTGGTTCTTGCGGCTGTGATTAGGAACGGGGGAATGTCGTTCATCAACCACAGGGCGCCGGTTATGGCGATCAGGAACGCGATGGGACCGGAAGCTCCAGGTATCTGCAATACGGCGTAGAAGGGCAGTGAAGTGTCAATTGGTGGCGGGTAACTCGGAAGCGCGTAGGGCGGTATATACTGCCACAATTCTTTTGGAATGATTGCAGCTATGCTAGCATATTCCGGGTTCATGGTAAAAGCCCATGTGATGTCGCTTTGGGCAGCACCAGCTGCATAGGCGTATACATTTGCGAAGAGGCCGCTGGTGTTCAGCGCTAGGAAGCTGATTCCAATGTAGTAAGCTGCGATTATCAGCGTACCGAATAAGACCGATATTATCATGTTTCTGTTGGGCTCTTTCATCTCTCCACCAACGAAGGTTGAGGCTGTGAAACCAATGTAGGCCCATGTTAGGAGAGCAACAGCACTAATTGTATCCTGTATCATAGTTCCACTCGTGGCCGCTTGATACACAGCCACTCCCGTGTCTTGAATGTAGTCCATTAGATAGTTGTTCATAAGTCTTGTGAGCGCGTTGTCAAGGCCTCCGCTTTGCCAGAAGTCTATCGGGTTAGAGTATGCCAGAGCGTAGTTGACCATTGCGTTTGCCGTGTTTCCCGTTGCTAGCACCCATATCGTGAACAGGCTTCCGATGGCTGCAATGATCATCATCGCGTTCAGTACCTTTCCGAATATGTTTAATCCAGCCACTGTGATAAGGTAGAAGACCACCACGAGTATTATTCCGACTATTATGCCGGCTTCTGTTGACTGCATCCAGGTTCCAATCTGGAACAAACCGTCCGTTGGATACCTGCCTATGACTTGCAGTCCGAAGCCGAGGAAGGCGGTGTCTAAGAATGCGATGATTCCGAAGGACAGTGCTACCGAGCACCACCAGACCCAGCTGCTTAGGAATCCTAGGAAGGGACTCATTGTTCGGCTGATGTAAACGTAGCCTCCACCGGATCGGGGCATCGCCACGCCGAATAGTGCAAAGACTACAGCCGCGGAGATTGCGGGAATAGCTCCGATCGCGAAGGCTAGGGGTACGTTAGCCAGAGGGAGAGAAACTGGGGTGTTCACTGAGTAGTAGTTGATTCCTCCGCCAATAACGTTGCAAAGCACAATGGATAGAGCGGTGAGCCAGCCAATTTCTCGTACTAGGCCAGTTGCGTCTCTTGCGAAGGTTATCTTTTTCGCTCCCATTCTTTAGGTCCTCCAACCTGTTTTGGACTTTTCCTCTAGAGTTTTTGTTTCACTTATATAAGATTATCGTTTAACAATTGTAAAGTACACGTCAAACGCCGAAACAAGAAAAAAAGCAAAAAAGACCGACCATCCTGAAAATGATTAAAAATATTAAAAAAAATTCAGGATATAACGTTGCTTTTAAGGTTAAAAAAAAGATTTATCTCAGGGTATAAGATTAAGCC
>JAUQYY010000419.1 GCA_030587505.1 Candidatus Sigynarchaeota archaeon | reverse complement strand
ACGTGAAGCACTTTGAGAGGATTGATGGAATAAGACTGTACGGAGACTAGCGTTCAACACTCAACTCATCTCACAAATCCACCACCAGACAAACTTAAAAAGTTTAAAAAAGGGTATAAGGTTTTTGCCACCCGTAGGGCAGCACATAATCCATCTTTCATTCTGGGGGTTCCAAACAGTGAAGCATAGACCTTCTCGCAAGGATGCCTAATAGGGCACTAAGGAAAAGAAAGACAATTGCGAATACTGCTAGGTCAAGGCTGTAAATCATCTTTGCGATGATAACCAAAGCCTATAGCTGTACCCACATAGCCGGCTGCCATCGCAAGAGCGTAAAGCGCAAGCATTCTCTGGTCCTTCCGTGGAATCATTCTTCTGTCCTCTTCTGTTCCGGGGAGCAGGGAGCGTGCCGCTTTCTTAACGTCTGCGAAGGTGTTGTAGCCTGGCGTGTACATCGCGGCCCTCACGAGGAACATACACCAGATGAGGGACATCGCCCCGGCGAAGGACACTAGGAAGACGGCTGAGAGCAGCAGAACGTAAGGGTCGCCCGTGGGAACGTGGTAGCCGAGCCGGATTAATACCTCGAGAGGAGACACGAGAAGCGTCAACGGGGGAAACGTGGATTCTGCTCCGAAGACGAGAAAAACCTTGCAGCTGTCAAGGCTGATCAGCTGCAGAAACGCCACCATACCCGGGATCCCAACAATAACCGTCAGTATTCTCAGCCTCGTGTAAACACTTCCAACGCTCACATCATCCCAAAACCTCAAACCATTTTTCACCCCCTAAAAATTTTGGAGGGTGTGTGAAACCATCCAATTGCGTCTAGCTATGTTTTTGATTTTCTAGTACTGTTTCTTTAGGGTGCCCACTCACCCAACCATACCCAAGTGTCGGCACAGTAGCTGGACTCGAACCACAGGCACACCGCGTTAAGGGTGTTCACCTGTAAGCTGTCCCAGATGGGTGTGACTCCTCCTCCAGGGTGCGCCGACTGGTACATCGCCCCATCCGCTCTTATCCAGAAGTACTGCGCCCAAGATAGGGATTCCATCTTTCGGTCCCACACCAAGCATCCGGTCCATAACCATGACCCCGAAGCTCGGATCAGCCTCAAGGTTATACGCAAACATGGCATCAAACGTTTTTCCAAGACTGATCGTACCACGCCTCCGAAACGGCCCATTGAATCGCTGCTATCCCATACAGAACCGACGCTACTTCGGGCATACCAGACAACACAAAAAAGTTTCCTGCAGCTGTGAAGTATGTTATAAATTGTTCATGTAGCTGTTTCTCAACCCAGAGCCACTCCCGCATTTGTAGGTAGTAGTTTACTGCTTCCTGGCTGGGCTCTCCAGCGTAGCGGCAGTACAGGTAGTAGTCTGATCCGTACCAGACGGGCACGGCTAGCCAGTACCCCGCGAATGGGAACCGTGTCCAGACCCACACGTAAGTGAGGTAGTATAGCCTGTAGTTGTGAAGCATCGCGTACGGGTCAGCGATTTCCACCCCTCTGGAGTGTAGATTGAAACCTTTACCATGGTTAGAGTGGTCCCGTTCACTTCCAGCTCATACATTCTGTTTATGGCTGTGCAGTTTGAGCCGTTGATTGTGAGGGTTGTGTTCCACTCCCTGACAAGCTTCCCCTGTTCCATTATGAGGTCTATGTTTTTGAAAGCTGCAAACACCTACTGGGTTATGTTTTTGAAACCTGTATAATATATCGGTTGTTCGGAGGACGTTCTACGCCGGTTTTTGAATTTTGGCTTCGTTTTTCGACAGTTAACTTTGGACCGGATCCCCTGGCGAAAAGAGTATTTGAGGAGTTAAGGAATACTTGTTGATGTTCTTTTTTAGTGAGGGAATCTCTGTTCTGAATGGTATTGAGAACCGTATTTGTTAGACCTGCTTTTTTGTGGGAAGGGTTTAATAGAGTTGATGTAGGAGAATAATTTGGTGCTGAGTGATACCTTCTTTATCTGTGGACGTGAAGAGTGAGATTGCCAGACAGGCGCGCTTATAGGTGCACTGACTAGGGAGCAGACTCTCGCGAGAAACGCTATTGAAAGGACAAAAAACGGCTTAAGGAATATGAGCAGAGGTACGGAATGAAGACAGAAGAGTTTTACGCGAGATTCAAGTCCGGTGAACTCGGAGACACGAACGATTACATCGACTGGGCAGGAGAATACGAACTCCTCAAACACGTAGAGGAGGAGAAAAGGGAAATCGCTAGGATGCTCCAACAATGCAAACAGTAAGCGAATACTTCTCTCACAAAGACAATTTTGGGCAGGCACCCAATAATAATTAGGGAAGATATATTTTTTTGAAGTTAAAACCAATACCGCGGAACCGTGAAGGGAAAACTCTCCTTCACAGACGGGAGCAAACTTGAATTCGCGGAGTATGTTGCTGTAAGTGGGGGGGGGAAGAGTGAACAAAGTGGGGTACAGGTACACTTGGCTTTTGAAAGATGCCGTTTTGACTCGTCGGGATAATGCTCCACACCATCCCGAGTTAGAAACGTACCCCCACACAAACATGAAGCCGAAAGAGTATGGAAATGCTCCGAACCTTCACTATCATCTATTCTCGATAACATAGAAAAGAAGCTTACTTCAGCGAGGACTGACTAAAAGATTTCTTTTTTACTATTCCGTGGAGGACATAGACTAAAAAACACAATAAGATAATAAGATCTTTTGGGCCTAATTCCACGGGCGAACTGAGAATTACTCATTTAGTATGTTTTTGTCCACCTTCGAGTTCGTGGTAAAGCTTTTAAAGTAAACGTGTTTCTATTGTTTTAGTTGTTTCTTTGGGTGATTAAATGGCTGAGAGTTTGTTTCTTTCGTAT
>JAUQYY010000417.1 GCA_030587505.1 Candidatus Sigynarchaeota archaeon | reverse complement strand
TTTCGAAGGCCCGGTGAAAAGCACCATCAGAAGAATAAACTTTAGTGAGGCACTTGCTGCAGTGTTAAACGGAAGCGTGTAAGAAGAATCGGAAACACAACGGAAACGCTTTTCTTGGGTGAGA
Source organism: Candidatus Sigynarchaeota archaeon (assembly GCA_030587505.1). Classification (GTDB taxonomy): domain Archaea; phylum Asgardarchaeota; class Lokiarchaeia; order Sigyniarchaeales; family Sigyniarchaeaceae; genus Sigyniarchaeum; species Sigyniarchaeum tengchongense. The sequence goes on along the minus strand of JAUQYY010000417.1, from coordinate 5,253 downwards.
CTAGATTTCCGCCCAGCAAAGAAGGGAGTAACTCTGACCCTTCTCCCATCTTCCTTTTCGAAAAATTTTGTGGTTAGTTGCGGAAAAGAGCCAAATCTCCAAGCTAAAGATAGTCCTCCTCTTGCCAGATGTGGATAGTGAGACCAATAGGTTTTATGCAAAGGATTTTTATGTAAAGCGGATTTGAGCACTAAACGGATGTTTACCATGGTTCAGAGAGCCTCATGACAGAGGACTTCGAATCATTCAAAAACGGGTACCAAAAAACACTCGAACACGGCACGCTCTTCATCTACATAAAAGCCCACGGAATAACCCGCAAGGGACACCGGCTAATCCACTGCCGCCTCCACCTAAGAACGGTGAAGGGATCCTTTCACAGCGCCGCCGAAGGCTGAGGCATAGGGGAAACGTTCCGCTTAGAATTAGACCGAATCGAGCGGCAAATCCTGAGAGGCGAGGAGTTCAGATACGACCCGGAATTCGCAAGAATGTACCTGCGGCGAATTTACTTCCCCTCAACAGACTTCTAACTGTTTAAACCTTCATCTAGAATCACCGCTCAACCGTCCACTCTTCATACGAGATTACGAACCGTAAGAAAGAGAATAATCAAGAATCATTGGAGAAATCCTCGGGAAAGTGGTAAAAAACGTAATTTTAAACTAAATTCTTACTCGCTCATTTTCTACATAGAACAAAGGTGGTCGGCCCCTCTCTTAAGCCGAGCCTCATGAACTCGAATCTTTTGAAGCCCAGCTTGGACAGTTTCTTGACGAGGATGAATTTTGACACGGTGGTTGAGAAAACGAATTTTCCGCCTTTCTTCGTCACACGGTATATTTCGGCTAACGCCTCGTCTCTTCCAACGATGAGGGTGTCTAGAACCTCGTGAGCGGTTACCAGGTCGAACGTGTTATCCTCGAAGGGGAGCTTCCGCGCATCAGCCTGCTGGAACTTGACCTTGTGAGCCACATTTTCAAGCTCCGCGTTCCTCTGCGCGTTCTCCATTGTGTTTCCAGATAAGCCCGACAGGGCAACCGGGGACCACGTGTCGATGCCTATCACCGTACAGTTCTTAACAGCCTTGGCGAGCGTAATGGCAACCAGTCCACGCCCAGTACCAACATCGAGCATAACAGAGTTCTCCTTCGGCTTGGCGAACTCGACAAGCAGCTCGCTGCGCTTAACCCTGAGAGGCGTGCTACTCCCATAGAATATCAACCCAATAATAAACGCGAGTGAGAGCACCGCAACAGTCAGAACGTTCCTTACAACCACATCGTTAAACACGAGAATGAGAATGAGGCATGCAATTATACCAATGATGAGAATTCCCAATACGCCAGGCGAATAGATTCCGTAACTAACTTTCTCTTCGTTCAATTTCACATCCTCTCTAAGAAACTGAAACCAACATTCTTTTATACTTTTTTAGTGTTAGTTTCCGGCGCCGTACGTTTTACCGGTGAAAAATGAGGGAAAAATACAAATTCACCCAACGGGAAACATAGCAGCCCTTGCTATTAGAATCTCTTCGTTAATCCGGGTTTTACTCTCCCACCATTTAAATAAATCTACACACCACCAATAAAGACCTAATAAAAAAATGAGAGGTGAAGGAAGTTAACCTTGTGCAACCTTTTGCCTTGTGTGTAGGGAGAATCCGCTTCCCAGCTAGTCTATTTTTTTGGCGTGTTTGAACCCGTCTCTAAGCCAGGTTATAACAAACGTAGCGAAGGCCTCTCCCACTCGCTCTATGGTCTTGGATTCGGATAAATACCTCTTGGATAGCGATTCTACGAAGTAGTTTATGTCGTCGAGCTTGTCTATGTTGGCTTCGAAGAAGCTCCAGACGTTTTCAAATATCTGCTTCGCCTCATCGAGTATGTTCTTCGCGTCTTCACCATCCCAGCAGCCATAATGACCCAGACATATGCTGTCAAAGCTGACCTTCTTAAGCTTGTTCAGGGTCTCGTAAAACTGGTCCGGGTCGAACCAAGGTGGATTGTGGGAGGGTATAAACGTTGTCGCGTCGACCTTGTTTCCTATGCTGTCCCCGACGAAAATGTTTCTTATCGACTTGTCGTATAGGGCTATGTGACCCGGCGTGTGCCCCGGAACGTTGATAACCTCCAGCTCGACGCCGCCGAGATCTACCGCATCCCCCTCATCCAAGGGAATAACGTTCTCCACGGGTTCGATTTCACCCATTCCGAAGTCGTAACCGATCTTGCTCGGGTCCTCAATCATAGGCTGAGCCTTCTTCGAAGCGTAGACCTCAACCTTCTGACCCATAGCTCTGATGAGGGGAGCCGCACCCTGAGTGTGGTCCCAGTGCTCATGAGTTATTATAATACAGTCCACGGGGAACAGGTCAAAATTTTTGAGCGCATCAACGACGAGTTCCGCGGACTGGCTGGTTCCGGCGTCAATGAGCGCGGTTTTATCACCCTTCACAGCGTATAGTGACAGAATCCTAGGAATTCCAACCATGTTTCCGTCAATCAGATACGTGTGCTCAAGAATTTTCCCAGGCTCAGATTTGTGACCCATAAAATCTATCCTCCTATAAAACGTTGAAATGTTATCTCGATTAAAATATATATTCTTATCTCTCTCCGAAACTTTTCACACGTTTTAGAAGATTTTTATACTCTCCAAGGTTTCTGGATACGCGCGGAAGTGAGAATTGAGAGGTATAATTAATTGTTAGGTTTTTAGTTTTTCATATACGAATTCGAAAATGTCTCTAACCTCAGGATACTCCTTGTTAAGCCCCGCGGAACCCTTAAGGTTTAACTCGCAGAATGGACACGCTGTCAAAAGCAATTCTGAGCCTGTTGCCTTTGCCTCTTCTAATCTCTCCCTCGCAGCCCAAAGAGCAAAATCATTGAAGGCTGCTTTGACACCTCCACCCGCCCCGCAACACCACGCGTTATCCATTGTTCTTTCCATCTCTCCCAAGGATAATCCTGGGACGGCGTTTAGAATTTTTCTTGGTTGCTCGTAAACTCCCATCAGCCTGCCCAAGTGACACGGATCGTGGTAAGTGACTCGCTGGTTCGATTCGTTAAACTCTATTTTGCTATCGTCCAGAAGCTCTGAGAGGAACTCCACCATGTGCAGAACCTCGAAGCTTAGTTTACCGCCGAGCTTAGGATAGATCGACTTAAATGTCTCGTAGCAACCGGGACAAACGAATAACACTCTCTTTACTCCTGACTCCTCTATCATTTTCAGGTTGTGCTCCATTAGTTTGCGGGCGTTCGAAGCTAAACCAACCCTGTAGAGCACACCACCGCAACAGAACTCTTCACCCTTAAAAACTCTAAATTTTATTTTGAGCTTCTTTAGGATACCCACAGCCGCCCTCGCCACTTCGGGCAGCCTGTAAGGAACGGTGCAGCCGACAAAGAAACCGATCTCCGCGTCTTCGTCGCCCGTTTCGTCCTCCGGCATCCATTCGAATCTTGCTTCGTGTGGTTCTCCGTACGGGTTATGATATCGCTCAACATTCTCAGCGAATTTTTTGTGCTGCTCCATCGGCCCCTTTCCATCTTCGACGCACTTGAACCTCAACTCGTAGAGAACCTTTAATAGCTCCATATCCGCGCGATTACGCCTACATGTGACTTCACAGCCTCCGCACAGGGTGCAGGTGTATATTATTTCCAACAGTTTGTCGCTGTATTCTAGCTCTCCCCTTAGAAGGGCCCTGGCGATGTCCATTCTCCCCTGGGCGGAGTACGCATCGAAGAGAAATTTCTTAAGGCTGGGGCAGATGTAAGTGAACTCGGCGCTTTTAATATCCCAGTCACAGATCCATTTGCAGCGTGAGCACCTGAAGCAAAGCTCCAGAGTTGATTCACAATCTTCAAGAGTCACGTCTATTCCCTCCTTCTAGAAGCAAAGCTTCGCGGGATTCATTATGTTACTCGGGTCAAAAATCTCCTTGATATCCTTCAAAACGCTTCTGTACACAGGATTTCTCTCATAGGTGATGTCAGATATGAAAGAGCCGTAGGGACGAGAGAAAAACGCCCCCATATCCATCAGGCGTTCCACAAGAGTCTCATACGTCTTCTTCACCATCTGCTTCCGCCCATCACTCGACGAATCGTAGAAAAAGGTAAATTCCATGTGGCACGCTCCTCCCCGCACCAAGGGTTGAATATAGCAACCAATCTCTTCGGAGGGGAAACCCTGGCTAGACGATATCTCATCCACAGCGGTGAGGTGAGCGGGAGTTTTATCCAGTGTGGTAATGAAAAGTACATCCTGAAAATCACCCTTCCACCTGAGCTTCCAGTACGTGCCCTTGCATGACTGTCTTAGTATCGGGAGAATTCTCTCCTCCAATCCGGCTAGGGTGGTTGATGGTTTAACTTTGAATCCGTCAAGGATTTCGAGGAAAACCTCCTCCTCTTGCCTTATCTTCTCCTCCGGAAGTTTCACGCCCCCAGAGAGGCAAACAATAAGCGTCCACCGAAGCAGCTTCTGCCTTAGTTTTTCGATTTCCGAGTAGTCGCTAGCAAGAATTAACGACAGGTCCAAGTCGTTGATCAACAAGCACTCATAACCCAACAGGTACCTCTGAAATTCGTAAAGAGGGTCTATCAAATCCTCCACGTTGTCTGAGGTACTCTGGCAGGATTACTTAACAATTGTATAGCAGACAAATTGATTGTGAGACCTCCTGATTGACATACTCGGAAACGTATCCCAAAAAATTCAATAGAAAGTCCTTAAGTGCGGATTTTCCCTATGCTGACACAGTGAAGATTCGGGGTAACGCCGTCATTCAGTGCTTTAACGGTTTTCACGCTTAACGCTTTAGGCTTTGGATTTCCTCCTAAGCGACTTTACCTCGTTGAGCAGCATTTTATAGTTGAGTGCCAGGTGTATTGCGACCATGAAGCTTATCGCAAAGCTTGTAACGGTATGAATCAGTTCAGGTGGATACTTGCCGAAGGGCTGGAAGGCACGCCCGAACTCTCTGATCAGGCCGGTCACCGGAGACAACCATAAAAGAACGCCTGTTACCAGCACGGGGACTGCTATCGCCAGCATCAGTAACGATACTATTCCTCTGAGTTTAACCACGTTCATGTACAGAAACCTCCCTAAGCTCAGGAAAATAAAACTAAATTTAAATAATTAAATGTTTTCCCGATTAAACTCGATTAAAGCCAAAAAACTTAACGCAACCGAACCCCCTGACGCGTAACCCCCGCAATCCCCAGTGCTTCA
>JAUQYY010000408.1 GCA_030587505.1 Candidatus Sigynarchaeota archaeon | reverse complement strand
ATTCGACTACATCGAGGGTGAAGGAAGCATCAATGACCTGATTATGAGCCCCGAGAGAGACATGTTCAGGTGATCAAAAGAGCGTGGGACCATGATAACCGTACTGTCTGGTGGAACCGGAAGCCTGAAACTCATTCAGGGGCTCATCAACTTCGTGGAACCAGAGGAGATAACACTCGTGGTTAACACCGCCGATGACTTCGAGTGGCTGGGCCTATACATCAGCCCGGACCTAGACACCGCTATATACCTTCTGGCGGGGCTTCTCGACGAGGACAAATTCTGGGGGATCAGAGGGGACACTTTCAACTTCCTGAGCATGATCAAAAGATACGGTTACGAAGACTGGTTCTCAGTGGGAGACCGCGACCTGGCAACACACCTGCACAGAACGCTCCTGATGAGGAAGGGACGCACGCTCACCCAGGTCGCAGCCTCTCTGTGCAGCGCCTTCAACATAAGGGTAAAAGTTTTGCCCATGACCGACGAGAAGGTGGCCACATTTGTTAAAACCGAAAAAGGAACCTTCCACTTCCAAGAATTCTGGGTTAAAAGAAAGGGACAAGACCGGGTTCTCGCAGTGAGCTTCGAAGGCGTACAGGAAGCGAAGCCCGCCCCCGGAGTTCTCGAATCAATACGTGAAGCCGACGGGATAATCATTGGTCCGAGCAATCCGGTCACAAGCATCGGCCCAATTTTGAGCGTACCAGGCGTTAGGGAATCTCTGAAAGACACAGGTGCCAGGCGAATTTGCATTAGTCCCATAGTGGGCAGCGGACCGGTTAGCGGGCCGGCTGGAAACCTAATGAGAGGAGTGGGAGTGGAAGTATCCCCCTTTGGGGTTGCTAGCATTTACCAAGAGCTAATAGATGAAATATTTATAGACAAGAGTGACGAGGCTCTTACCGAGAGGATAAAGAAGCTTGGCATCGAAGTTCTCTGCACGAATATCATCATGAAAAGCGAGAAAGACAAATTTAATCTTGCAAAGCTGGTTATAGAGAGACTGGGTGCCGACCAATGATAAGAACCAGAAGCCGCGTATTTCTATCCGCTATGGCGGGTATTTGCGACGGAAAGTTTTGCTACGAAGCCGCCAAATCGGGTGCAGGACTGGTCATACTCGGTGGAGTAAACCTCGACCCAGAAACAATAGGCGCTGGGCTGAAAATCAGGGCGAAGGGTAGAAGCGAGTTTCACGTAGAACCGGATGATGTGGAAGTTTTCTTGTCACGCGAGGTTGCGATAGCGAGGAGAGGCGGAAGCCCGGTAGCCGTGAACGTGAGGGTAGCAACGTTGGAGGGAGCAATTAGAGCCGGTGAAATCGTTCAGAGGTGCGGAGCAGACGCGTTTGAGCTAAACGCCCACTGTAGACAGCCGGAAATCACGAGGCTGGGCGGCGGACAGGCCCTGCTCTACGACCTTAAAAGACTCGAAGAATGGGTTAGGGGTTTGAGAAAAACGTTGAGGATACCCCTTATGGTGAAGTGGCGTGGAAACGTGGTTGACGACGTAGCGGTAGCGGAAACTCTCGAATCAGCGGGTGTTGACGCCTTTCACATAGACGCTATGAAACCCGGCTACCCCGAAGCAGACTTGGAGATTATCCGGCGGGTTTCGAAGAGGTGTGAAACCTTCCTAATCGGTAACAATTCGGTCACCAGTCTAGACAGCGCCCTAAAAATGCTCAGGTCGGGGGCGCAAGCGGTTTCGGTCGCAAGATACACTCGCGGGGATCCCACTCTTGTGGGAAAACTTGCGCTTGAGGTTGAGAACGCCTTGCAAAACACACTGTAGAAACTTTCTTAATGGGTGTTTTAAACTGTAACCTGTGGAACAATTATTTCTAAGTGAAAAGTCTTGAGGGTTCACGTCATAATCCCTTTCAAGGGCCTTTCAGAATCCAAGTCCCGCCTAGCGAGCGGAATCCCTGATGAAATCAGGAAACGCTTAGTGAAGGCTATGCTCTCCGACGTTATCTCGGCCGTTGTTTCCTCGAGAAAGGTTAGCCACATTATCGTCGTAACCTCCGACGAGACAATTAAGAGCATAATCCCCAAAAACGCCACGCTTCTGCTTGAGGACAAACCCGGAGGAATAAACCAAGCTATAAACGAAGCCACAGAACACAGCATACGTATGAATGCGGAAGCTACCCTAATTGTCCCAGCCGACGTGCCCCTAATTACCCCCCAGGACATCGACGCGATAATATCCGCAGGTGAGTCAAAACCCGCTGTGATTATTTCTCCCTCCTCAACCGGGGGAACGAACCTCCTCTACAGGGCTCCTCCAAAAGTTATAAAACCTAGATTCGGAAGAAACAGTTTCCAGGCTCACCTCAAAGAGTCTAGGAGAATGAAAGTAGAACCCAAGATTTACCGTTCATCCACAGTGTCCCTGGACGTAGACGAGATCGATGACGCGAAAAGGGTTCTACAGTATGGAAGCCACACAAAAACATTCGAAGTGCTGAGTAAGTTAATGTTATCCAGTCTTAAAGGATGAGATTTTCACTTGTTTTTGAGACTCAACGGAAGATTAACGCCGGCGAGGAACACTGTTCGGGGTTATATGATTGATATTTCCTCCTCCGTTTTCAGGATGTACGTAATCGAAAGGCCGAACCCAATCAGAAATAAGACGATCCAGTAAGGGCTGTCTGGGGGGACGATTACCAAGTACTCCGCAAGTAGGTAGTACACCGTCATAAAAATAGGAATCCAACCCCTAGTAACTAGGACGACCAGCCGCGTAAAATTCCTGAATCTTGATATCAGAGTTCTCGTGTGAGGCCTAGCCCTAAACTTTTCCTTGACCCTTCTCGACATTTTCTGGAAACTCCACTTGCTGAAAAGAAGATTCACAATCAGCATCATGGTAACTGCCGGAACAACTAGTTCAATAAACATCAAAAAGAGAAATATCGAAACGAGCACAAACGCAAGTCCCACCTCACTGGAAGCATCAGCATGGAGGGAGTACCTCCAAATATCCCTAAAGAATCCTTTATCACTCGTTATTGCCTTGTAGTGAGTGAGGTAAAGGGCCAGTACACGGGTTCTAAGCGAATAAACAAAGAAAGAAATGGAAGAAGCCAACGCGAAAGTCACCATCGTTATCTCAAAAACCGGAAAACGGTAATCAAACATAAAGAACAGTATCAACGCCAGCGCAGTGATTGAAAACCCTAAAAGGATACCGGTGTTTCGGTGCTCAACCGACAGCACGGTTTCAAACTCGCTGGGGCTTTATAGGAACAACATCTTCCTCATGCTCATCCAATTTCAAGAATACCACCACTCGCTGGCCAGAACACTAACACTCTGAAACCAAACGTTACCCTCGTTTTTACACGATTCTTTTCACTCACGGGGGCGAGGAGGGTGTATGTCCCGAGTGGGTTACACCCGTTAAACTATTCTTAACCTCAAATCAGATATACGTATCGGAGGGGCTCCCCAAACCCTGGGCGTTGTCTGGTCGGAGTAGTAATTTTGTCTGATTCTTAATTACTTTAAAGTTTTCCGTAAGACGCGTCTTTTCTCCACTTGAACCTTTTACACTTCCTTTGGGTCGAGAGCTTCCAAACGGTTTCTAAGGTTGCGCAATAATTTTTGGCTGATTTCTCCTACTGGCTTCGGTACCTTTGCTAACAATCAGTGCAGGGGGCGTGGTTTCCGTTGAATCTGTGTTTCCCTGCCGCTAACTTTCTTTACTCTATCGGGATGATTTCAACCTCTATGGTGTTTTCGAGTTTTTTGAGTCTTTCTTCAACCTCTACTATTGGAAGACTACACTCTGTGCAGTTAATAATAGCGTAGAACTCGCTCACCTTCTCAACGCTTGGCGGAACCACAGTGGATTCAATGTTGATGTTCATCTTTCCAAGCTCGGTTGCCACCTCTCCCAAAACTCCTGGACGGTCTCTGAGCTTCATGTACAACTCGGCGAATTTCTCTTCCCCTAGAACCACAGGGTACAGTATGATCTTGGATTTGGATTTGTCGGCTATCACCAAAAACCGGGTGCCCTCTTTGATGTCCAGCATCTCACAGATCTTTTGGGGGAGTGTAATCCGATTCTCCGAGTCCATCGTTGTGAACTGCGATGCTTGGGATGGAATCTTGTGCTTATCCATTCTTCACTACTCCCTTCGATTACTTTAGACGGGAATCTAAAATATTTAAATACTCAGCACGGATTAATTCTTTAGAAATGTAATATGTTCTTAAATAATCTTTCTGTACAACTAGGTGGTTTATATGAAAGCTCCTGTTTACGGAATTCTGGACCTCAGCACCATCGACTACCCCCAGAAACCCGCTATGGTTATTTTCATGGCTGGCTGTCCCTTCCGATGTCCCATGTGCCATAACTGGAAAATGCTAGAGGTGAATCAAGAAAATGAAGTGGACCTGTCCAGAGTTTTCCAGAGAATCGAAAACGCGAGTCTCCTGATAGAGGCGGTTAAAGTTTCTGGCGGGGAGCCGACTCTCTATCCCGATGTTCTGACAGAAATCGCGGATTTCTGCAAAGAAAGGAATCTTTCCTTCGGATTTGATACAAACGGTTTTTTCCCCGAAAACGTGAAGAAGCTCGTGAACCGGGCCGACCTGGTTTCAATCGACATCAAGGCTCCACTTGATGATCCCGAACTGTACGGCAGGCTTGCGGGGATAGGGAATGGTGAGAAGATTATTGAAAGCCTCTCATCAACCATAAAAACTGTACTTGAGAGTTCAGCCTACGCTGATCTGAGAACAACAGTCATTCCCACGGTGAATGCCGAGGAGGAACACTTCGAAAGCATAGGCGACGCTTTGAAAAGCCTAGGATACATTCCAAAAGCGGAAAAACTTGAGGCGAGTTACACCCTCCAGCAGTTCGAACCGGCAAACGCCTTTAGCGATGAGTTTAAGCGTATAAACTCTCCCAGTGTGGAACTCCTGCTAACACTGGCAAAGAAGGTCAACGTACCCCGTGTGTACATCCGACACAAAGGCGTGGGGTTCATGAAGCCCCTAGAAGAAATCCAAGTACAGGTTGAAAAACACGGCACCGGTTAGAACTTTTAGTCCCCAACAAGACATAATAGTTCTAAGATTATCTTTGCTGCGACCATGGCGGCTGGGCCTCCGCGCGTCACCTCTACAACATCGAAACCTATGACCTTTTCGCAGACCTCCAATAAATCAATCAGCTGGGATGGTGTCAACCCTTCGGGTTCTGGATTCCCAACGTTGGGGGCATAGGCGGGGTCTATAACATCAACATCAATTGTAAGATAGATACGGTCTTTTTCCGACTGGAACTCTCTTATTTTCTCCGACGCCTTTTTAATTCCCTCTCTCTGAATCTCGAGGGATGAGACATAGTTCAATTTTTTTCTCGAAATGAACTTGTATTCCTCTCTGCTTATCGCTCTTATCCCAATATAGAGAGCTTCCACTCCCTCATCCAGTATTCTCCTCATAAAGGTCGCGTGGGATAGCTGCTGACCCAGATACTCCTTTCTCAAATCCATGTGCGCATCGAAATCTATTATCCCCACTTCTCCGCCTAAACCTCTCACGGCACCAAGAGTTATGGTGTGTTCACCTCCGAGCATTATAACCTTTTTATCATCCTTGTTTAGTTCCGCTACAACCTTCTCCACCCTGTCCAGTGTCTGATAAACATCCCCCTGGACGACCGCTATATCTCCCAGATCACAGACCTTGGCTTGCTCGGCGTCCCTGAGACTTCTTAGGCTGAACGACTCCAGATTACACGACGACTCTCTAATGACCGACGGTCCAAACCGCGCACCCGGTAAATAGGAAGAGGTGCCGTCGAATGGAACTCCAAAGAGTGCAAAATCGGCTTCCTCGTAAGGTGTTGTCTGCCCCAAGAAAAGGTTCTGGGGGTTAAGATACAATTCTCTAAAGCTCATTCTCCTCATCCAAAAGCTTTTTCATAAAGAAGTTAATGAACTCTTTCAGGGAAGGGGATTTTATTTCTTTTCTTTCCACCAATTGGTTCCACTCCTCAACGAGTTCGGCGTACTCCTTATCCTCCTTTTCCGACTGGATCATGTCCCTGCTCACGGCTGCGAAATCAAACCTGTTTTTCACCGCCCACAAACCCCTGCAAAACTCTAGAGCCTCCCTGTTAAGCACGAATCTATATCCATATTTCATTCTTTGCCAGAGGAAGGGGAAGGCGCGGCAAACAAGGGGTCGGAAGGCGTAAATCGAGCAGGGACCAGAATCGTTGAAGTAACAGCTCCCCTCCTCGTTCTCCTTGAGGCAGAGAATCCACCTCCTCCCGTCTTCTCCAATGAATCGGGGAATGCCCTTGAACGACTCCTCTACACTCTCATCAGGAACAGTGTAGTCAAGGAACTCGTGAGGGTCGAACCCGTAGTTTTTAAAGATGCGATAAACATCTTTATGTGTGACACAAATGGTATACCTCGAGCAGCATTCTCCACACTGCTTACACCCAAAGTTGGGAACTTTGAAATACGCCACAAGTTTCTTAAACAGTAACCCTAATCTTGAAAGCATGATGGAGAAGGTTCTCTAAAGAAAATAAAAAGCTTTTGAATATTAAAAAGCCCCGATTCCCGATTCATGTTCGGGTGGTGGAGGTTACACGGTTTGGAAACAATATCCGTTGAAGATATGCGAATCGCAGACGAGAACTCGGAATACTTGGGAGTCCCCAGAACTCTCCTAATGGAAAACGCCGGAAGAGGAATCCTAGAGAGCATTCTGAAAAGAAGAAAAGTGGAAGGGCTAAGCATCGTCATCCTCTCAGGAACCGGCAACAACGGTGGAGACGGCTTCGTCGCCGCAAGACACCTAGCCTCGGCGGGCGCCAGGGTGCACTTAATCCTGCTGGGAGACCCCAACAGAATTCGCACCCCAGAGGCCCAGCAAAACTGGAAAGCCCTAGAAAAAATGAGACTCACAGTGGAAAAAACCCTGATAGGAAACACCTCAGACCTCAAAAAACTCGAAAAAATAATCGAGAACGCCGACGTTGTGGTTGACGCGATGCTGGGAACCGGAATCGCTGGAAAAATCCGAGAACCCTTCTCAACAGCCATAGACCTGTTTAACTCCTCCAACGCGCTCAAAATAGCCGTTGACGTACCCACAGGCCTGGATCCCGACAGCGGCCAAGTCCACGATAAGGCAGTTAAGGTCGATGTCACAGTGACCTTCCACAAGGCAAAACCCGGACTCTTAAACAAAGACTGTACGGGTGAACTCGAGATATTGCCCATAGGCATACCGCCAGAAGCAGAGATCATAGCTGGACCCGGTGACTTACGATGCGTAATCAGGAAAAGAAGCCCCTACACCCACAAGGGAGACTACGGTAAGGTTCTCGTAATCGGGGGAAGCAAATACTACTCCGGCGCCCCCGCACTCGCAGCCCTCTCCGCTCTGAGAACAGGCGTTGACCTCGTAATCATCACACCCCCCTCAAAAATCGCACAGGTCATAAGAACATACTCCCCAGACCTCATAGTCCGAGAGTACCCCGGAGGGGTCCTAAACCGGGACGCCCTACCCCTACTAAGCGACCTGATTCAAAACTGGGCAACCGGAATAATTGTTGGCCCCGGACTCGGACTACACGAAAAAACCCAGGAGACGCTTCCAGAAATCTTCAAACTCATAAAAGATATTGATTCACCCCTACTCGTGGACGCAGACGCAATCAAAATCCTAGCGAAAGAAAAAGAATCCCTCCACGGCTCAAAAACAGTACTCACACCCCACCAGGGAGAATTCGTGCAGCTAACCGGAGAAAAGCTGCCACCCCCCTCTGAGATAGAGGACCGAATGGAAACGGTGGAACGCTGGGCCGAGGAATTGGGGGTAACCATACTCCTCAAAGCCCACGAAGACATCATATCCGACGGCAAAAGGACAAAGATCAACACAACAGGCAACCCCGGAATGTCCGTGGGCGGAACGGGGGACGTTCTCAGCGGAATATGCGCAGCCTTCCTATCCCAAGGACGCGACCCCTTCAGAGCCGCGGTAGCCGCCGCGTTCATCAACGGGAGAGCCGGAGACCTAGCCCTCGAAAGAAAAGGCTTCCACATAACCGCAACCGACCTAATAGACCTCATTCCAGACACAATCAAGCCCTACGAAACATAACCCCGGAAAACAACTACGGTGAAGCTGTTCCGCGGATCCGAAGAGTTTCGGAAAGGCGTGTGGAAGATACTCCTCCAACTCGCTGGGTGGTGTTAAATCCAAAAGCACTGATCGAAATCCGTTAACTGCTCCCCATCCAGTTTGGCGTTAGCTATCATCGTAGTGATTATCACCACAGACAGTATCACTATTACCACCAGTGTAATGTAAAACCTTTGAGTGTTACCTCCCAGAAAATCGAAATCAAACAGGTTCCAGAAAAAACTCAGTACCTCTGAGCGGATGAAACCCATTACACTCATCCCCAGTAACCTCAACATAATTCAACAGTCACCAAGCATCTTCCAGTATTTTTTCGGATTCACTTAAAAACTCAACAACTTAACAGCTCAAATCATCGTACCAACACAGTAAAAAGAAAAAAGCGTAAACGTCAGGCTCCGGGATGCCGCTTTCATGGCAGAAAAATTTAATATCCCCCGGGGTCTATGCCCCTCCAGAGCAGGAGAATTCCCCTACGGTTCATTTTCTTTTCTGTTCCGTTAGAGCCTTCCATGGAGCGATTTGTATAAAATGTCCTCGCTAGGTTCAAGAGAGTATATTGGTGAGAGGGATTTCGCGGAGCCCCTAAAGCTTAGAGGGAGTCAACTCTACTTTGAGGATTCCAGTATAGAGAGGCTGGCAGAAACCCTAGGAACACGAATCTACATACTCAGTCTGAAACAAGTTGAAAGAAACGCCAAACGCCTCACAGAAGCATTCAAAAACTATTCCAGATTCAAGCCCTGCTACGCGCTCGCAGCCAATTCCCTCCCACAGGTGGCTCAAACCCTCGTGAACCTCGGTTTCGGAGTAGAGGTAGTAAACATCCACGAACTAAACTACACCCTATCCGCCCTTCAGAACGTACCCCACATCATCTGCAACGGAGTCTCAAAACACACCATCCAAAACCAGCAAAACAAAACCCTCATACAAACAGTAATAGACCTCCAAAAAGAAACCGACATAACACTAAACCTCAACTCAATAGAAGAAATCAAATACGCAAAAAAACTCTGCGAGAAAAGAAACACCGAACTAAAAGTGGGACTAGCCCTAAACCCCGCCAGCCATTCCCCAGCCAATTTTTCACCGGGCTCAGAGAGATTCGGAATCCCCACAGACCAGCTGCCCGCGGCTGTAAAACTCCTAAAAAATTCAAAACTAAAACTAGAAGCCCTACAATCCCACATCGGCACCCAGGTAACCCAACTAAACAAACTAGTCAAAAACGCAAACACGCTATCCAACCACGCGATACAGATCGAAGAAAAGTTGGGCACACCAATCCAAAACATAAACCTCGGCGGGGGAATCGCAGTAAACTACCACAAAACCCCCCACAACCAAGGAAACCTGAACCCCGACTACACAATCGAACAATACGCTGATAGAGTAACAAGGGAGGTAACCAAAGTGTACGGTGAAAACGGAGCCACACCCCCAACCATCACCATAGAGGTAGGGCGATGGCTAACCGCAAACACCATGATACTAATACTACGAGTCACAGAGACACGCAAACCCCAGGGCGAACACGAGTGGATAATAACAGACGGCAGCGCCCTAACAGACACCAACGACGCCGTCTGGATAGGACAATACTTCGAAATAATCAACGCCACAAAAATCAACCAAAAACCCACAAACCTCTACAACATAGGAGGAATAACCTGCGACGCCAACGACGCCTTCGCCTGGCCAAAAAACAACACGGGACCAAGAAAACTCCCAAAAACAGAACCCGGAGACATCCTAACAGTCCTAGACGTAGGAGCCTACCAACTAGCCCTAAGAAACAACTTCAACCTCCTCCCAAAAGCACCCATATACAACACCAAAGGAGAACAAATAAAGGAACCCACAAACAACCAACAATAAGAAGAGAAAAACACAAAACCCAAGTCACACAGAGAAGCTAACAAAACCCCAAAAAAAACTAAGAGTAGTCAATCATAATCCTGGTAAGATCACCAAACGCGGACTCCACGTTCGTCCCCTCCTTAGCACTAGTCTCAAAATACAGCATGTTACGATTAATCGCAAACTCCAAAGCCTCCTCAACAGAAACAGCCCTACCCGGCATATCCGTCTTATTACCCACCATAATCATCGGAATCGAAGAACAGTGCCCACCAACCTCCTCCAACCACTTATCCAAGTGCTCAAACGACTCCCTCTTAGTAACATCAAAAACCAAAAGACCACCCATAGCACCCCGATAATACAACGGACGAATATAAGAAAAACGCTCCTGCCCACCAGTATCCCAAATCTGAAGCTTAGCAGTTCTAGGCCCACCCCTCGTATCAACCCTAACCGTCTTAACAGCAAAATCGACCCCGATCGTGAGGCGATAGTCTTCTTTGAAGTATCCGTGTGCGAATCTGATGGTTAGGCTGGTTTTTCCGACTGCGCCGTCGCCTATGACGATTATTTTGAAGAGGTAGTCGTATTCTCCTGACATGTGGTTGCACCCTTTTTTCCTTTTTTTCTTTTCTTTCTGGTTTTGGTTTGTTTTGGTGTGTTTTGTTTTTGTTTTGTTGTTTTGTGTGTGTTGGTTTTTTCTTACTGTTATTTTTTGTTCTGCGGAGATTTAAAGTTTCCTTGTTTGTGTGGTTTTGTGTTGTGGTGGGTTGGGTGGGATGTTATTTTTCTAATGGTTCGAAAATAGCTAAGCTTTCAAAAATTTCTTTAAAAATTTTTGAACCGGTGAAAGTGAACCTAAAAACAGGGTTGAAACCTTCTGTTTGTTCTGCTTGGCGGAGAGGATGGGGCGATTTTTGAACTTTCAGATGGATAGACTCGGTTGGTTGTTCAGAGCTAATGATGAAGCAAGTTGAATAACTATTGAAATCTGCTCTTTAGTTGAAATCCTGACTCTTTGACAAGTCCAAAAAAGTCCCCCGGAGAAGTTTAGGGATTTTTCAGGTGTGATAAAAATAGAAGCGGCAGCGGCGGTCTATTTTAAGGTTCCGCCTTTATTTCCTTCATTTTCTTGAGGAATGGGCATGTGTCGGTGATTCGGAATACGCAGTAGGCGGGTTCGCAGCTAGACTTCCCCTTTGGGCACAGCAGCTTACAGAGAGAGTCTTCCGCTTGCCTTAACTCTTTTTCTGAGTGTTGGGACTGTGATAACAACTTCTTTATTTTCTCCGCGAGCTTTTCCACTTCGCCACTCTTCAAGGGCGCCCATCCCCCTGTCAAAATAGTTCAGAACAATCTCGCAAACCGCGTCGCTTATCCTCCTTATGGGCGGTCGGCCGTCGAGTATGATCGCGTTCCTCTCCTTCCACAGTATCTGAAGGTAAATCTCCCGAACCTTCTCCAAGTATTTTTCCTTCTCGAAGGGGTTT
>JAUQYY010000401.1 GCA_030587505.1 Candidatus Sigynarchaeota archaeon | reverse complement strand
GGTTCAGAAGCCGCTTGGAATCAGGATACTCTCGGTTTCCATGATTGTTGTTTCTGTCGTGTCTCTGGTTTTTGGTTATCGTCTCTTTGTGCTTTTTTCACCGTCATTTAACATTTTTGTACCTTTTGGGGGGGTTTCTCCGCTGTACTGGCTGTCTCTCGTGTTCGTGTCCGGTGGGCTCTTTGGTTTCATCGTTAGCTTGGGGCTTTGGGGTATGAGGCAGTGGGCCTACTACTTGACTCTGGCTGGAACGGTTGTGATGATTGGTTTCGGAATAGTCCTCGTTTATGAGGGATTCACCATTCTCTACTCGCTGGACGTGTTCCTAACGGGAACAGTAAGCATTTCTACTCTGCTAGTTTACGGAGTTACCGGCAGTCTTTTAGCCTCTCTCCTGTTAGGGTTCGGACTCGCCTCCATTATGATTGGAGTGGTTGTTTTGAGGTATCTCACCGGTGAGGTGAAGTACGATTTTTACTGAGGGTTGGGTCCCCTCCGAGCTCGTTGGATTACTTTATGAATGCCATTTGAGAACAGGGAAGTAACTAGACAACAATCATGACGGATTTCCGACGGTTGGATAGAGGTGCTCTGATTGTCAGATAGAATATCCTTAAACCCTTCCAAATCCACGCTTTATGTGGGCTGGGTAATCCTTCTCTCAACTGTGACAAGAGCGTTGTAAAAATAATCTGGGGTTGGTTAGGGCGGGGGAGGGGTGACTCTCTTTGCGATGTTCTTGGTTTCTTCTAGTATTTCCTGGGGTGAGAGTCGCTCGAGTTTCTCCTCCAGTTTTGTATATTCTTCCGCAGCCTTTTCGAAGAGGGGGTTGGGGTTGTGCATCTCATGTATCTTGTGTTTCCTCATCTCTAATCCGACGAAGACGTTTTCTCTTATTTCATCGTCGGTAATGCCTAGGTTTTTCTGTTCCCTCACAAGCTCGTCGAGAAAGTAGAACACTCCCGATCTGACCAGTGTGAGCAGACGCCTCTTTCGCCATTCAGGAGTTTCCTCGAAAACCTCGTCTTCCTTCTTCTCCTCAAGCTTTTTCATTTTCCCTAGAAAATCAAGGGGCGGCCCACGGTTTTTCTCACTCATAGAGACCAGGTCCCCAACAAGCGGTGACTATTGCTTGTTTTCCCGTTTCCTTTTATTTATCTTTCGGAAGAAGGTCCGAGAAAAAGAATCGGGAAGAGATGAATCCGGTTCGATTCTCGGTTCAAGTCCGTAGCCCTAGAGTGAAGAGCGTCTCGGGATCCTCAGCCCGAAGAAATAAAAGTTGAATAAGGGAGGCTTGAAAGACTTTGTCTGAGTCTCGAAAGACTCGAGTTGAACCAGCGGCATAGTGATTGTGAGAACATCTATTTGGTGGGAAGGCAGTCACAATAACCGGGATAGAAATATTTATTCTTGCTCTGTAAGAAGCGCCAAAACAAGAACCACAAGCAGGGTCGAAGGTTTTGAAACCTAGGTGTAAAAATAGATTTAAATTGAAGAAAGGTCTAGATTAAAACATAATTCAAAGAATTTTCGGGGAATAAAAACTGCCAAGTGGCGGTTGGTAGGGGGTAACAAGTGGAAGGAAGGCCGTAGTATGGAAGTGGAAAACCTCGAAGAAAGAAAAAAGCATCACGTGTATCCAAGAGAGGAGGACATAGTCACCCATAATGGAGATATCCTAGACGCTCTCGAAAAATTGAGGCACGGGGAGGCTGTCTTTGTATGCTCGAGGAAACTGTCAATCCTGATAAGGAGATTCGGAGAACCGGCTTACGTCAAATCCCTCAGGTGGAGAGGGAAATTTATTTTTCGGGTTCAACCCGCAAATGAAAACTGACGGGAACCTTAAGGAAAATTCGAAGAGAAAATCCCCCGCCCCTATCTAAATTGTTAAAAAGGACTTGAGCACTAGCGTGTAGTGAACCGTTATCTGCAGACTCCTAGGTTTGTTTTTGACGGTTTAACCTTCCTCGATGGTTGATTCGACTTTGCGCATCCTCATATTCGGACTCGCCTTTTTCATAATCTGGTAGGGTGTGTGGGAGAGTATCAAGAAAGAAGAGTATGGTGGCAGCATCGGTTTTTGGTTTGATTTGGTTTCATCAAGAGAGTTAAATCAGCAAATTTAAAAAAGGTGAAGTACTATTTCGAATCAACCGTTTAGTATCATTGGAGGTTAATCTTTTGTCTGAGAAGTATATGAGTGTTCCCGAGAGCAGGGATATGGAGTCCTTTGAGGCTATGGTTGCGAACGTTGGTGAGGATTTGCAGGACGCCGCGAGGAGCGCCGCGGACTCAATCACTTCACGCCTCAAGGTTAACGATTACAAGGGAGCCGCGGAGTACGTGTTCGACATGGTTGTGCAGTCAATAATGATAAATCTTCGGGACCCGCCCCAAAAGGTTATAGATGTTCTCAAGGGGAAGAGTGAGCGGTATTCTGAACTCCTGGAGAATCCGATTTTCAAGGCGAGCGAAAAGCTGTTGGAAGCCTTCAGGAAGGGAGACAAGGAGAAGTTCGCCGAAGCCATGCGGATGGTGGAGGACTCTGTGATGGGCAAAACCTCCATAGACTTCAGGTACAGCATACTAAAGGACTTGCACTGCGCCTTCTACAAGTACAACAAGCTGGACTGACGAATATAATCACCCCCCAAAGAGTCCCGCCCACAACCGTCAGATCCTAAACGGATCACTTCCCAAATAGGGTGAGCCTCGTTAGTCGCCCTCAGTGTTTGAGCAGAGTTAGGATGTTCTGTCCGAGGATGAGCTGCTTCTCCTCCTCGCTTATCTCCAGTTTCTGAATCTTTTTGACTTCGTCTCCGGGGTCACCGTAGGGTGTGAAGGGCATGTCGCTTCCGAAGATGATGCGCTCGCTGCCCAGAGCCTTTATGGCAACCATAACTTTTTTCGCGGGTCCGCCGGAGGTGTCGAGGTAGACGTTGTCGTACTCCTTTGCAAGTTTCAGGGCTTCCCTCTCGAAGGTTCCGCCTAGGTGCGCGATTATGAGTTTCAACTCGGGGAACCTGTCGATGATGTCCCGGTAGAGGAGGGGGTTGGAGTTGTCTGGGTCTCCCTGCCATATTTTTCCGGAGTGAACGAGGACGGGTATCCCAAGCTTCGCCGCCCTCTCCCAGATGTGCATAGCCTCACTTGGCCAGAATTTTTGATGAATAGCATGAAGTTTTAGTCCCTTAAAACCGCTTCTTATGTGGTGTTCAAGAATCAGATCCGCCCTTGGATCGTGGGGATCAACGCAGCAGAACCCGATGAAATGCTCGGGGTAGTTGTCCACGATGCTTTTTACCATAGTTGTTATGTAGGGGAAGAATCCGGATAGCACCGCTTTTGCGATGCCGTTTCTCGCCATTCGTTCCAGGAGATACCTTGCGAGTCGCCTAACCCCGTACTCGCTTCTCAAATACTTTAATCCTAGGTAGGTGAATACTCCCTCCAGGTTTCCAACGAATCCGAGCCCCTTGGTTGAGGTTCTGTTGAAGTAGGGGTGAACGTGAGCGTCTACTATCATAAAACCAACCCTTCGGTTTTTAAGATTCGGCTTATCTTTAAAAATAGAGTAGGTGTTCTTAAATTTTTGTAAGTTACAAATTTAAGGGTCTAAATCCAAGCTTTTACTAAGGAAAAAACGATGGTGAGGGTCTGAAAGCCTCAGACAAAAATAACAAAATGAGCAACGATTAAAAAATCTTGGAATAGTTCTGCGGAATCAACACAACGTAATTCGGTGAGCTCTGTGAGCTACTCGGAACCGAGAAAGGTGAAGCTGAAGAAGGAAGTTTTACGATTTCTCTTCAAGCCTCTAAGCACGAAGGCAGTCCAGAGACTCGTAA
>JAUQYY010000399.1 GCA_030587505.1 Candidatus Sigynarchaeota archaeon | reverse complement strand
TTAAGAGGGAGAAGATCCTCGGTTTTGATAAAGATTAATTCTTGAAGGGGGGTTAAAGTTACTTTTGTTTTAATTTGGGCAGATATCTGCCGTAGTTTCCAGACCGATTCGTGAACAATTGCGAATAGTTTAAAAGTGATTTCTGTTAGTGTTCTCTGTACGTGTTGGAGGTTATTGTTCGTGCCTGGACTCAAGTTGGTTATCTCTGACCCAGAAACTGGCCGTTCAGTGCAGGTTGAAATTGATGAGGAGAAGTCTCGTGCATTATATGGTGCTCGTATAGGCCAGAAGGTGGATGGTGGACCTCTGGGCTTTGGAGGATATGAGTTTCTGATTACTGGTGGAAGTGATAGGGACGGTTTTCCTATGCGTAAGGGGATTCACGGCCCGGTGAGGAAAAGAATTCTTATAGGTGGTGGCCCCGGTTACCATCCTCCGTACAAAGGTCAGCGAAAGAGAAAAATGGTTCGGGGGGACACTGTTTCTGAGGAGATAGCCCAAGTTAACTTGAAGATTGTTAAGAAAGGGGCAAAAGACATCTTCGAGTGAAGAAACGGTGATGGGAGTCCATTTCTATCAGTTCTGTCAATTTAGTATGTAAATGTTTTAATCCCGTTTTTCCCGGGAGGGTTTTCTGGTGGTAGTAGGAAACCGTGTTTCGAACCCCGTTAAGGATATGCGGTTCGCCTGCGATGCCATGTTAGGGCGTCTCGCTCGTTGGCTCCGGCTTCTCGGTTATGATACATTTTACTCTCCCGATGTTAAGGATGATGAGCTTTTAGAGATCTGTACACGTGAAGGGCTAGTCCTCCTCACTCGTGACGTGGGTTTTTTTAGGCGTGCTGTCTCTTGTGGTTTGAGGGGGAAACTACTTACCGAAAACTCCTTTGATGAACAATTCGCCAGAGTTGTAGATAATTTTGGGCTGAAATTACGAATCGCGCCCGATGATTCGCGTTGCCCTGCGTGTAACGGGTTAATTCGCAGGGTGGATAAAAATGAGATTAGAAGCAGGGTTCCAATAAATACATTCGCTTCTTATGACTCTTTCTGGGTGTGTGTTAACTGCGGTAAGGTGTACTGGATGGGTCGAATGTGGAGGTCTATGATACGGATGATTGAAGCAGTAAGAGGAAGGCTGAAAGAAAAGTAGGTTCTTTTAGCATTAGAGCGAATCATGTGTTTTTGTATTCTTGGATAATTTCTGTTTGGTTATTATATTCTTTTTTTATTATTCAATTGGTTTGAGGAAAAATTTTTCTATGATTGTTTCCTATTTGGAAACTAAAACAGTGACATATGAAAATACTTTTAACGTCTTGTTTTCAGAGGACTGGTGCGAATGACTCTTGAAGAAGGACGATTTTTGGTTAAGCTTGCACGCAAGGCTGTTGAAACCTACGTCAAAGAAGGAAAGAAAATAGATGTTCCGAAGGACACACCGGAGAAGCTATTAGAGAAAAAAGGAGTCTTTGTGACACTTAACACCATTTCTCCTTCTGGAGATAAGCGTCTACGCGGATGTATAGGCTTCCCCCTACCCGTGTTCCCTCTGGCTCAAGCGGTCATTGAAGCAGCAATCAGCGCTGCGACATCTGATCCCCGATTCCATCCAGTTAGACCAGAGGAATTAGACAATATTGTAGTTGAGGTTACTGTTTTAACTCCACCCACCCTAATAGAGGTTAGCGACCCAAGGGAGTATCCCAGCAAGATTAAGGTGGGCAGGGACGGCTTGGTTGTGGAAAGGGGGCCATTCAAGGGGTTGCTTCTCCCTCAGGTTCCCGTGGATTGGAACTGGGACGAGGAGGAGTTCTTGTGTGAATGCTGTATAAAAGCTGGTCTCCCCCCTGATTCATGGTACGATAAAGAAACCAAAATCTACTCTTTTCAGGGGATCATTTACGAGGAGGAACGCCCCCGCGGGGAGATAGTTGAGCGTTCCTTGACAGAGTAGATGTTCACGGAGGCTTTTCGAAACATGCGGGTATACTTCGCCCCAAACGGTATGGCTCTGGGTCACGCGGGGAGGTGCGTCCCTATCGCCAAAAGACTCGTGGATAATGGTGATGAGGTTCTCTTCTCAACCTACGGTGACGCTATTGATTTTGTCAAGGCGGCGGGTATGCCCGTGGTTAGTGTGCCAAGAATGGCTCTCGTTGAGAGCCCAGACGGTACAATTGAAATGTTGAGAACAAGCATTCAGTGGCCAAAATATGTCTGGATTTTTTTGAAACAGCTCGTTGCTGAGATTAAGCTGCTGAAAAGGTTTAAGCCAAATGTGGCAGTGTCAGATTCCCGTTTATCCACAGTTTTCGCCTGCTGGCTGCTCAGAGTCCCTTGCATTTTACTATTGCACCAGATTAAGCTGCTAATACCTCACAAAAAGGTCCTAAGCAGGTTTAAGGAGGGTCTAAAACACTTCGCGGAGTGGGTTATTCTTTACGCTACTCATCTGCTATGGAACAGAAGTTCTAAGATTTTGGTCCCCGATTTCCCTCCACCTTATACTATCTTCAAATCTAATCTTAACGTTCCGGATAAGCTTATGAAGAAGGTGGAATTTATAGGTCAGGTTATTGAAAAAACCCCAGACATGCTACCAAGCAAAGAAGAGTTAAGGAAGGAGTTAGGAGTCGATGAGCGTCCTCTTATCTACGCTGGGGTTTCGGGAACGAGAAAGGAAAGAGAGCTTCTGGCCATGAAGCTTGAGGAGATTTTTAGGGAGTTTCCAGACAAGTATAACATCATAATGACTCTTGGCAAGCCGGATGAACCCGACAAGTTTGTGGAGAAAGGAAACCTGCGTATCTACAACTGGATATCAGACAGATACTCTCTGATCAAAGCTTGCGACCTTATAATCTCCAGATCTGGTCATAACACTCTTGCTGAGTCTATGTATTATGGCAAACCCTCGATTCTCATACCAACACCAGCCCACACGGAGCATCAGGAAAACTCCAAATCCGCAGAGCGAATGGGCATCGCAAAGGTCATACAACAGAAGGATTTGTCAAAAAAAACACTCTTGAAGAGCGTGGAGGAAGTCCTAAACCACTCGGATTACAAGAAGCGTATAAGCCAAGTTCAGATGAAAATTTCAAACCTAGATGCAATCAACACTGTGGTAAACATCATAAACCAGTTTTCCATATAGAGTATCGGGGAGGGAAAACCTCTGTCCATAGACAAATTAATGGAGGAAAGACTATTAGAGTTTTTGAAAGAAGACTTGGGATTCGAGGACATCACCACAAACGCGTTGGTGCCTGAGAAAACAACTGCTAGAGCAAGGATAATTTGTAAGGGGGAAGGTGTGATTGCCGGTGTTCAAGAGGCTTGTGTCATTTTCAGGCTCCTAAATATTGAGTTTAAACCCCTGGTTAGGGACGGAGACAGAGTTAGAAAAGGTCAGACAGTGATGGAGCTTTCGGGCTCGGCGAGGGCTATTCTCTCCGCGGAGCGTACGGTACTAAACATAATGATGCGTATGAGTGGCATTGCAACTGAAACATCAAAACTTGTTGAAGCAACAAAAAAGGTCAACTCAAAAATCAGAATAGCCTGCACCCGTAAAACCACACCCGGTTTCAGATACTTCGAAAAAAAGGCGGTGGCTTTAGGTGGAGGGGACACTCACCGCTTCAGACTCGACGATATGATTCTAATCAAGGATAATCACTTGAGCATAATTGGGGGTGTTAGGGAAGCGGTGAAGCAAGCTCGGCTGAAAACTAGTTTTTCCAAGAAAATCGAGGTGGAAGTTGAAAATGCGGAACAAGCCTTGGAGGCAGCACTCGCAGGCGCAGACATAATAATGTTCGATAATATGCCACCCGAGGAGGCGAAGAAGACACTAGAACTCTTAGAGGAGAGAGGGTTAAGAGAGAAAGTTTTAATTGAGCTATCAGGAGGAATAACCCCAGAGAACATTAAAAAATATTCAGCTTTAAATGTGGACATCATATCGATGGGATATATTACTCACTCTGCAAGAGCGTTAGACCTCAGTCTAGACTTTGAGAAAGAAAGCTAGCATCTCCCGATTTCACCGCACAATTTAAAAAAATAGGAGCTTTCCTTTTTCAATATGCAGATTTAACATACAAGTCCTCTTATGAGAGATTAGCATTAACGGAGGTTTCGTGACGAGTTTTCCGTGAGTAGGAGTGTAAACCTATGGATAAAAACATGACAGTGGAATCACCAATAGAAGTTCTTGAGGAGTGGAAGAAAAGAGTTCTTATCCGTTACGGTGAATTATCACTCAAGAGCCAGCCAGTTAGAAGATTTATGGAAAAAGTTTTGATCAGAAACATAAAGTGGATGCTTGACAGGGAGAAACTTTCCTACGAGTCCATTAAAAGAGAGAGGGGAAGAATATTCATAGACACAAGCTCGCCCAGAGAAGTGTGCGGAGCGCTCTCAAAAGTTTTCGGCATAGTTTCTACGAGTCCGGTTCTAGAAGCTCCCGCCGAAATCGATGAGATCATACGTCTCTCGACACGGGTCGCCGAAATGCTACTTGGGCCTGAAGAAAGCTTTGCGGTGAGAGCTAGGAGAACTGGAACTCATAGCTTCACCTCTATGGATGTGCAGAGAGAAGTGGGAGCCGCCATACTGGCCAAGACAAGAAGCCTAAACACTAGGGTGAACCTGACCAATCCAGACAAGCAAATCTTCGTGGAGATTAGAGAAAAAAAGGCTTATGTTTACCACGAAATCTTTCAGGGCCCTGGAGGGCTGCCCTACGGTAGTGAAGGTAAAATGGTCTCCCTTTTCTCTGGGGGTATAGACAGCCCGGTGGCCACATGGCTAATGATGAAGCGTGGATGCAGAGTGATTCCAGTGTACTTTGATAATTCTCCTTACACGGATAACACCACCCTCGAACGAGCCATAAGTGTACTAAAAGTTCTTAGGGAGTACGCCACTCAGAAAAGTTTTTACATATACGTGGTTCCTCACGGAAAAACACTGGAAAAAATAATTAAGACTGCTCCCCGCAAGCTGACCTGCCTTCTCTGTAAACGAACACTCTACCGAGTGGCAACCGCTATAGCTAAGAAAGAAAGAGCAAAAGGTATTGTCACTGGAGAAAGCCTAGGTCAAGTCGCAAGCCAAACGCTGGACAATCTGATGATTCTGAACGAAGCCACGAGTCTTCCAGTATACCGCCCCCTAATAGGACTAAACAAAAGGGAGATAGAGGAGATCGCCAGAAGAATCGGAACATTCGAACTCTCTAGCACCAGCGTAACCAGCTGTAGTGCGGTTCCCGAAAAACCAGCGACAAAAGCGGATTTAGAAGAGGTAATATCGGCGGAAGAAGTTATTGACGCAGTTCAGGAGGAAGTTGACGCGGCTAAACGGATTTACATAGATTGACTCACCGAGAAGAGAAACGGTCTCACGAAAATCGAACAACCTAAAAAAAGTTTAAATATTTCTGTTTACTTGGTTCTTCCATCCAAAATTCGAAATCTGAGGGAATCCAATGGTTGGTAAATCACCGAGAGGCGAGTTCGCTGCACGGACACTTAAGGCAAAAAGCAAAGCCGCTAGATGGAAGGACAGATACTACAAGCGTAGAATGCTACGTCTGGACGTCAAGGCGGATCCCCTAGAGGGTGCCCCGCAAGCGCGAGGCATAGTACTTGAAAAGGTTGGAATCGAATCCAAACAGCCAAACTCCGCTATTCGAAAGTGCGTCAGGGTACAGCTCATCAAAAACGGTAAACAGGTCACAGCTTTTCTACCAGGGGACGGAGCCTTAAACTTCGTGGACGAACACGACGAAGTCATCATAGCAGGAATAGGCGGTGCAAGAGGCAGATCATTCGGGGACATACCAGGAGTAAGGTGGAAAGTCGTCAAAGTAAACGGAGTGTCGCTAGAGGCGCTCCTGACAGGGAAAAAAGAAAAACCTATAAGGTAGGAATATTTCCAAGTTTTTCGCGGAGAAGTGATAACAGTATCAATGCTCACGCACGCCAGGAAAAGGAGGGCAATGGATATGAGCGAAATGAACGAAATCAAAGTGTTTGGAAAATGGCCCACGGATGATGTTGAGATACACGATGTAGGGTTAAGAGCATACATTAACCTCACGCCGAGATACGTTCCTCACACCGGAGGGCGACACGAGCACAGAAGGTTCATGAAGTCGCGGGTTTCAATAGTGGAAAGGCTAATCAACAAGCTGCAGAATCCTGGACGAAACAGTGGTAAGAAAATAAAAGCGATGAACATTGTCAGGCTTGCTTTCGAGATTATTCACTTGAAAACGGGGAAAAACCCAGTGCAGGTTCTAGTCAACGCGATTGAAAACGCGGCGCCGAGAGAGGAAACCACGAGAATCAGCTACGGCGGAATCGTGTATCACCAAGCGGTGGACATAGCACCAATGAGAAGAGTAGACCTTGCGTTAAGATTTATAACAGAGGCTGCCAGAAAAGCAAGCTTCAGCAACCAGAAAACTATAGAGGAATGCCTAGCAGACGAGCTGATCGCAGCGGCTAACAATGAAACCAGAAGCAGCGCGATTATGAAGAAGGAAGAGAAGGAACGGATAGCAGTATCTGTACGCTAAAAACAGTAAAAGGAGAAAGCATCAAAGATTTAACTGCCACTCTTCCAAAATGGTGGATATAACCATCCATTAATAGGGTGAAGACTAATTCTAAACCTAAGCAATCCTGCCTTAGGACGGCATCATACATTATTGGAATGAGCCTGCGCAGGGGATATCTGCGTCTTAACATCTGGCAGGAATAGGCTAGGTTTTAGATTATTATAGCGAATTTAAATCTGTTCGGCTTTTTAGCTTATTATTACATCGTCTATTTGGAAGTGTCTTCGTGCTAGTAGGCGTGCGCGTGCCACGTTTCTTCCATTTTTGCCGATTGCTATTCCCTTGTCCTTTGGATCTACGTTAACTACTGCCACTTTCCGTCCGTTTCTCTTTTCTGTTATGTGTATGGATTTTATGCGTGCTGGTGCCAGCGTGTTCTGGATGAAGTCTTCTGGGTTGTCTGCGTACTCTACTACATCGATTGGTTTCTTGATGAAGTCTCTGACCCTTTTTATGTTTGTACCCTTTTTGCCGATCGCCATGCCTATGTCTCCAGACTTGATTACGAAAACGATTCTTCCTTCATCGTCGTCGATTATACAGTCTTTAACTACAGCTCCTGTTATGCTTTCGAAGAGAGCGATGTATCTGAGTTCTTCTGAAGTGAGTTTCACACTATAACTAGCCATTTCTTATTCCTCCTTAAGTTTTAGGATGTTTGAATCTCCTGGTTGCTCAACAGCCATGCAGGCCACCATATGGGGCCTCCCACAAACAGTGCCCAGATCCCAGCTTGTTCCAGGGTAGGTGTAGACAGGGATGTTGGAAATTTTACCATAGTATAGGACCTCTTCTCTGATTTCCTTGGGACAATTCGCGGATATGATTGCTAGTTTGGTTTTTCCGTGTTTTATCTGTCTCAGTGTTCTCTTCGTACCGAGAACAACTTTTCCTGTCTTCACAGCTAGACTTATCGCTTTGTCCACGTCCACCTCTATGCTTCCTCCTTCTTATTTTCTTGTTGTGTAGGATATTGTCCCATCAATAAGTCAATTGCGCCTGTACCCACGGGTATCAGTTGGCCTACGATAACGTTTTCCGTTATGCCGCGTAGATTGTCTTCCTCTCCCTTTACGGCAGCTTCTATTAAGTGTTTTACGGTTACCTCAAAAGCGGCCCTTGCAAGGACGCTTTCCTTCTCCCCGCTTATTCCGTGTCGCCCGATCTGTCTTATTTCTCCTGAAACAGTCATCAGGTCAGCGACAAGCATTATGTGGCGAATATCGACGTCGAGCCCCTGCTCATCCAGAACCTTACTGGCCTCTTCGATTATAGCGTTTCTGGCGGCTTCCACGCCAAGTGTTTGAGCCACCTCGTGTATGTGGTTTGAACTAGTTCTTGAAACATCAACACCGGGGATGCGGAGAACCTCAGGCAAGTTTGTTCCCTCCGAGTACAGAACGTACTCGTTTGTGTCCTTCTCCTTTTTTATGACTACTCGTTCGATTCCCACTACGCCTTTTAGGGTTAAGTTCCTTGTTTTTTCGAGAAGTTTTTGTAGGTCTGCTAGGCTGTCATGCTCGGGGGTGAGTATGACGGTGTTGCCTTCAGTGCGTACCTCACCCTTCTTTAGGCTCTTTACCTTTTCCAACACCATTTCTACCGTGATCCCTTTGTCTTCCATAAGCTCAGGGTCCAAATGGATTACTATTTCCATTGTCGTGAGGTCTATTTCAACATTGTGGGCGACGGTTTCTACCCTGGTGGTTTCAATTAGCCTCGCTACTTCTTTTGCCTTTGCAAGATCGTAGCGGTGCTCCTCATCCAAGTGGATTGTCATCATGGGTGTTGCGGGGTTACGGCGTGCATCAACGATTTCTATCAGGCGAGGTAAGCCCAGTGTAACGTTGAGTTCGGCGACACCGGCGTAGTGGAAGGTTTTCAGGGTCATCTGTGTGCCCGGTTCTCCTAGGCTCTGAGCCGCAACAGTGCCCACGGCTTCTTCAGGCTCCACCAGAACATTTGAGTAGGATTTTTTAACCTCTTCCACTATTTTCTTAATCTTTTTAGGAGTTAGATTATCGTCATCAACCCTAGCCTTCAAATTGGCCTCGAGCTCATCAATTAGGAGAGGTGGAAGAACACCCTCCTTTCTCAGATTTTCGATTTGCTTTGAAATTTCATCAATTGACATTTTAACCCCTACTCATCAACTCTAGACATTTAACATTTAACGAATATTCGTCTCGTTTTTAGTCTTCCTCGCTGAGCACTTTTTCGATTATCACATCAATGTTCACTGATTTGCCGTGGTCGCTTTTGGCCGGGTCAACGCCATCCTCTCCGTACTGGAATTGGATTATGTTCCCCGCGGCGTTTCTAACAGTCCGGTCGTATTCTACTTTGATGTCCTGAAGAGCGTTTATCAATCGCCTCTGCATGTATCCGCTGGTACTGGTTCGAACCGCCGTGTCCACCAGACCTTCTCGACCACCCATCGCGTGAAAGAAGAACTCTATGGGGTTCAACCCCTTCTGGTAACTTGAACTGACAAAACCTCTCGCTTTTGCGCTCAGGTCTCCTTCCTCAAAGTGGGGAAGTGTTCTGTTTCTGTACCCTCTTTGTATCCTGCTCCCCCTCACCGACTGCTGTCCGACGCAGGCTGCCATTTGTGCAAGGTTTAGCAGAGTCCCCCTGGCACCAGTTTTCGCCATTATTACGGCGTGGTTCTGCATGCCAAGATACTCACCCGCTATATCGCCAGCCTTGTCCCGAGCGTTGGAGAGCTCCTGCATAATCAGCATTTCCAACGTTTCTTCGAGTGTCCTGCCAGGAAGGCTCTCCAGTTCTCCTCGCCTGTACGTTTCAATCAGCTCATTAACTTTGTTGTTAGATTCCTGTAGAATCTCATTCACACGTGAAAGGGCCTCTTTAGCTATATCCACATCATCTATTCCCATAGTGAAACCTTTCGCGGTTATTAGAAGGGTTAGCATACGAGTAATAGAGTCGAGAAAATCACGCGCCTGATCTGCTCCGTAATCCTTCACAATTCTGTGGAATAAACTCTCAGGCACCCCGGCCCCGAAGGCTGCCTTGTCGATTACGCCTGAAACGAGCTCTCCATTGCGAATCATTACAAAGTAGTCGTATGGACAGTTTTCCCTTTGGCACGTGTCGCATCTTTTACAGATTTTCGCTTTGAAAGAAAGGTTGATGTCCTTTGGTAAAAGTGCGCTGAAAATCTGTTTTCCAGTCCACAGCTCTACAGGACTTTTAATCGCGGGGGGAGGAAGCTCGGTGCGCCCAGCCGATAAGAGAAGATCACAGGTATCCTTCCTGTTGAAGAATGTGTCCTTCTTTGTGAGTAGGTAAGCCGCAGAAATAAAGTCCTGAATACCACCTATTATTGGACCTCCATAGCGTGGGCTTAGGATGTTCTCCTGAACCCTCATCAACACGTACGCTTCTGCGCGGGCCTCCTCGCCCTGAGGCACATGGAGGTTCATCTCATCTCCGTCAAAGTCAGCATTGTACGGAGGGCAGACACAAAGATTCAATCTAAATGTTTTAAAGGGCATCACACGGACTTGGTGAGCCATAATGGACATCCTGTGCAGTGAAGGCTGCCGGTTAAAGAGCACGATGTCTCCGTCCCGGAGGTGACGCTCAACAATGAATCCGACTTCTACAGACTCTGCGATTGCCTTCCGGTCCTTCACGAAGCGAAGGTCTATTCTTCGTCCATCACTGCGTATAACGTAGTTTGCACCCGGAGGATTCTCCGGCCCCCTGATAATCAGCTCCCTCATCTCATCAATGTTCCACTCGGTTATTCTTTCAGGTATAGTCAAAATCTGTGCGATCTCAATGGGAACCCCAACCTCGTTTATACCGAGATTAGGGTCTGGGGATATGACGGTCCTCGCAGAAAAGTCAACTCTTTTCCCAGAAAGGTTGCTTCTGAAGCGCCCCTCCTTCCCCTTGAGCCTCTGCGCAAGGGTGCGCAAGGCCCTACCAGACCTGTGCCTCGCTGGCGGTATCCCAGACATCTCGTTATCAAAATAAGTGGTAACATGATACTGAAGCAGTTCCCACAAGTCCTCGACGATGAGCTGAGGAGCACCCGCTTCAATATTCTCCCTCAACCGCTGATTAATCCGAATAACGTCAACAAGTTTATGGGTAAGATCGTCCTCGGAGCGGACGCCCGAATCCAGGGTGATGCTGGGACGCACAGCAACAGGGGGTACGGGAAGAACGGTTAGAACCATCCATTCGGGCCTAGCATATTTGGGATTAATTCCCATCAAACGACAATCATCATCAGGAATCCGTTCACACCTGTCTCGCACATCACTCGGAGTCAAACGGATAGACCCGATGTCGGACTCCTCATAAAAAGTAGTCGGCTTCTCCAAGCGGATTTTAAGCTTTTTCTCCCCACAGTGAGGGCAAGTACTAATTCTAGAGGCCCTCTTAATAACCTCCGCCGCGATAGCATC
>JAUQYY010000330.1 GCA_030587505.1 Candidatus Sigynarchaeota archaeon | reverse complement strand
TTATGTATTGTAACCTCATAAAATATGAGGTTTAAACACATATAAATCTGGCGCCCACCAGAACAAACCGTATAAACATGTGTGTACCCGGTTCTGATTCTCCGGTGGGAAAGAAGCTGTATAAACGCTTACCTTCAGCACAAGACCAGAAAATCGAACCACCAACAAAACAGCCAAAAACAGTTAAAAACGGGGAATAAATGAAAAAGAACACTAGAAACACGCACCGTTGAAGCCGAGAAACACGGACGCTGCACCTCAACCACCCAAAACTTCTTTATTTAGCACGTACAGAGGCTCCTTTCCGGTTAGGTACCTGTCGATGTCCTCCGCTATCATCTTCGACTGACGCTTGACGGTGTCAACCGTGTTCCCGCCTATGTGGGGGGTGGCAACAACGTTGTCCAGTGTTAGGAACCGGTCTCCAGATTCTATCGGATCCTTGATGAATACATCCAGACCCGCTCCGGCTATCTTTCCTTCTTTTAGAACGTCGAACAGGGCGTCTTCATCGATTATGGCAGCCCTCGCCGTGTTGATGAAGTATGCGGTTTCTTTCATCATTTCGAAGTGCCTCCGTGTGATCATTCCCTTCGTCTCAGGGGTGACTCTCGCGTGAACGGTTACGATGTCGGACTCCCTCATCAGGGTTTCGAGGTCAACTCTCTTACCCTCAACCTCCTTTAGGCGGTTCTCGTCCACGTAGGGGTCGTATACTAGGATTTCTGAACCGAAGCCGTGTCTCAGCCTTTTCGCCACTTGGAACCCTATTGCGCCTAGGCCGATTATGCCGACCTTTTTCCCACCGAGTTCGATGCCCTTGAACATATTATAGTACTCCAAAAAGTCGGTTGGGGTCTTGTAGATGATTTTCCCGCTTCTGAGAAGGCGGTCCGCCTTCACGATGTTGCGCGCTACGCTGAGCATGAGGCCGATGGTAAGGTCTGCGACCGACTCGGTGTTCCTGTGAGGGGCGGAGAAAACGGGGATGCCCTTCTCCGTGGCGGTTTTTACGTCCACGTTCCACGGGTCGTCCCTGCACGAGGCGATTATTTTCAGGTCGCATTGCTCTATGACGTTTTTCATGACGAAGTCGCCCTCAACGATTAGAACATCCGCTCCTCTGCGCTTAATCTCCCTTATAAACTCGTTCTCATCGAGGTACATGTGCTTAGTGTCGCGCCAACTCTCATAATCATACTCCATGTGCTTCCCTAACAGGTTCAACCCGTACTCATCAAAATCAGCCGTTATAAACGCCTTCATAAAAGCACCCCAAAAACGGATACCAGTTACTTACTAACTTCAAGATAATAGACAATCGAGTTTAATAACTCTTTGCGGAGAATTACTAATAAACAAAAAACACTGGAAAATTTGAATACAAGTTTCTGGTTAACCTCCCTTTGGACTATCTGTAGTTTCACACATAGAACAATTACGAAGTAAGGTTCCTTTGAGGTGGTTTTATGAGTGAGGAAAAAGAGCAGGAGACCAAGGTTTCTTCTGAACTTTTGAAGCGAGCTATCGACTTCCACGGTCATCTCGGCCCCTTCCTGGTGATAGGTCTCTTAATGTCGAATGCTGCACACAGGCTCCTGGGAGAAATCACAAGCGTTAAGGTGAAAACTAGGCTAAGGCCTCCACGAAGCTGCGTCCTCGACGGGGTACAGGTAGCAACCCGGTGCACCCTCGGCAACGCGAAGCTAAAAGCGGTGGAGTCCCAGTCGGAGATAAGCGCAGAATTCACGAGAAAAGACGAGAGGAAGATTCTGGTGACGTGTAAGGGAGACTTCCTGGACAAACTCGAAAAACGCTTAGAAAGGAAAGAAAAAACACTTGAAGAAGAAGCCCTAAGCCTCCTAGAGGTAGACGCAAAAGAAATCTTTGACATAAAATAGACAAACGGGAAGAGAACGAGAGAAGCTTTCCCTCCAGAGCAGAATCGAGGAAACAAGTGAAAACACATCGAAGACAGCTATGTTTTCAGGTAGGGTCGGGCAGAGTTCCGACTTTAGAAAACACAGAGGAAAAAGAATCTGAAGCTGTAGGGAGAAGTGTAATAGCCAGCCTTTGTATTATAAGTTTTATATTGGGTAAGTGGCTAAATATCACCATACAAGTTGTCTGCGAAGGACTCTTTATTGGGTGACTTTTTATGAGGTCTGCGGTGGTACGTGTGGCTGAAGCCAAGTCTCGGGATGTGGGACATG
Source organism: Candidatus Sigynarchaeota archaeon (assembly GCA_030587505.1). Taxonomy (GTDB): domain Archaea; phylum Asgardarchaeota; class Lokiarchaeia; order Sigyniarchaeales; family Sigyniarchaeaceae; genus Sigyniarchaeum; species Sigyniarchaeum tengchongense. Next base: position 568 of record JAUQYY010000330.1, on the reverse strand, counting down.
GAATAGTTAGAATAGACCCTCTTATCGCTGAGAGGCTCAACATAACCACTGGTGACACTGTAGAAATCATCGGTAAGAGGAGAACAGTGGCTCTTTCGTGGTACGGGTACCCGGAGGATCGGGGGAAGCAGATCATCAGAATCGACGGGGCAACCCGTAGAAACGCGGGGGTCGGAATCGACGACAAGGCAACCATTAGGAGAATCGAGGCACGCCCAGCGTCCAAAATCACCCTCGCACCGACAGAGCACCTCAGCCTAACCGAGGGCGAGGAATACTTCAAGAAAATCCTAGAGGGGCGAGCCTTCACCTTGGGCGACTTCATCGAAATCCCCCTCATGGGCAAAAAGATCATGCTGGTGGTTGTCTCCTACAAGCCCAAAACAGACGCCGTCATCGTGAAAAGAACCACAGAAATAAAGGTCAACACCAAGCCAGTAAAGGAGGTCAAAGACTTTAAGGTGCGCAAGGTCTCATACGAGGATATTGGAGGCCTCCACGAAGAGGTCAAAAGAGTTCGTGAGATGATTGAACTCCCCTTGCGCCACCCCGAAATATTCGACAGGCT
>JAUQYY010000378.1 GCA_030587505.1 Candidatus Sigynarchaeota archaeon | reverse complement strand
GATGCTGACCCCGCTTCAAACGTTCCGAGCGCTTTAGGAATCGATATGACGGGAAAGATGACACTCGGCAAGATATTGGATAAGAAAAAAGAGAGTTAGAGTCACCAGCCCAACCCTACACCAAGCTCCTTGAGGGTGAAATTTGGGAGAACATAATCGAACATGAAGGATACGATCTCCTCGTTATGGGAAGACCCCAAGACGAAGGGTGTTACTGCATAATCGAAAACCTCGCCGCAGCTATAATTGATTCACTGGCAAAGCTGTACGATGTTGTAATGATCGACTTCGACGCGGGATTTGAACACATCAGCCGCCGAGTAGACAGAGCAGCCGACGTCTTACTGGTCATTACAGACCAATCAAAGATGGGGTTTGAAACAGCCCGTCGAATCGTAAAACTTGTTGAGAAAATCAACATATCCTTCAGGGATATTTATCTGGTAGGCAACATGTTCACAGAGAAACCAGAGAAAAGGCTCATAGATTTCACAGAAGAAATTGGAGTAAAGTACGGTGGGACAATACCCTACGACCAAAACATAGCGGAGTACAATTTAAAGGGCAAACGGCTAATCGACATCCCTCAAGACTCACCCGCCCTAAAGGCGACAAAAAAAATTTTCAAAAGAATTTTCAAAGAATAACCCAAACGGTGGATTCTAACACCCATTCCACCTTTTTACCAAGTTAACCGAACCTATTAAAAAAATACTGTCTTGACTGCCTGTGGTATAACGCTCTTCTGGAAATGCTTGAATCACCCTCAGAATACGAGTTGGCGGGTCTGGATGAACCGGAGAGAACAGAAGCAATAAAATGTGGCTGCGCCTCATGTAACGCTTGTCTTCAAACACCCTTTTCTTCAGCGGGAGTACAGGCAAAACAGGAAAGCCGCATTGCCGACCAGCAGTCGAAATGCGTCTGGAAATTCGAGTAAACAACCCTTATTGACCCAAAAAGTTATTAAAAAACCGGAAGGATACTTGAGCGTTCAATTTCAAAAATTACTTCGGGTGTAGGATATGAACAAAGCTGCGATAGTTGGTGTAGGGCACTCAAAATTCGGCGTAAGGAGAGACGCCTCTCTTAGGGAACTGGCATTTGAAGCTGTTAGAGAGTGTTTAAGCGATGCGAACCTGTCACTAAGCGAGATCGACGCGTCAGTTACCGGAGTCTGTATAAGCGAGTTGGCGAGGGAGGTCAACCCCTCCTTTCCCATAGCAGATTACATTGGTATGAATCCTAAGCCGGACTTTAGAGTTGCGAGCGCATGCGCCACGGGGAGCGCGGCGATTAGAACAGCTTGGATGGGAATCTCATCGGGCCTCTACGATGTTGTACTTGTTATCGGCGCTGAAAAAATGACGGAAAGCCCGACCCCAGTCGTCACCGAGGTGATGGGGCGAGGAGGAGATGTCCAATGGGAGTATGCTTACGGCACAACTTTTCCAGGGTACTACGCGATGATGGCTAATCGCCACATGCACGAGTTTGGAACCACTCATGAACAGCTCGCAATGGTTGCCGTGAAAAACCACAGAAACGCGTTGGACAATCCGTACGCCCAGTTCAGAAAGGAGATAAACGTTGAGAAGGTACTAGGTTCGCCGATGGTTGCGTATCCCTTAACCCTGTTTGATTGCTGCCCCCTGACGGACGGTGCGGCGGCGGTCATACTCGCCTCCGAGGAGAAAGCTAGGAAGATAACGGACACTCCGATTTGGCTGGTGGGATTAGGACTCGCCACAGACTCCCATACTCTGTCTAACAGAGAAACTCTGGTTGGGATTCCCGCCTCAACAATCGCGTTCAAACAGGCGTCAAAGATGGCAAAAGTAACCCATAAGGACATCGATGTGGTTGAGGTGCACGACTGCTTTACGATAGCAGAAATAATGGCGTACGAGGATCTGGGATTCTGCGAGAAGGGTGAAGGAGGAAAACTGATAGAGGAAGGAGTCACAGAGATAGGAGGGGAAATTCCAGTCAACACGGACGGCGGGTTAAAAGCAAAGGGGCATCCCGTGGGTGCAACCGGCGTTTCACAGACGGTGGAGATAACAAAACAGCTAAGAGGAGAAGCGGGAAAAAGGCAGGTTGAAGGAGCAGAAGTTGGATTATCGCACAACGTAGGTTCAAGCGGGCAAAGCGTGTTCGTACACATTTACAGGAGGTGACCACTCATGGAGGACTTCGCCAGGTTTTCAGCCGTAAAGGACTCAAAGGTTGCAAAGTTCATTGAAGGTTTGAAAGAGGGAAAAATATACTATTCAAAGTGTAGAAAATGCAACGCGAAATACTACCCACCTGTTTCCGATTGTAAAAAATGCTACAGCGACGATATGGAATTCTTGGAGTTAAATCCCGTAGGGGAACTATTAACCTTCACCATGATACACTACCCCCCGGCGAGGTTTGAAAATGACGCACCAGTATCAATAGGGATAATCGAAGCAGAGGGCGTAAAAATCATGGGAAACCTGTTCACCAAAGACCCTAAAGAAGTAAAAATCGGAATGAAACTCAAAGCGGTCCCGAAAGTATACGAGGATCGAATAACAATCGTCCTCGAAAAAGTATGAACACAACGGTAGGCTGAGAAACGATACGTAAAAAATTCGCTTCTCCCCACTTTGGTTCTTTAGAAATTAATAAAACGTGTCCAAGTGCCTCGCTGTTCGACCTTCTTTCTCTCGCTTCTTGTTTTTATATATTTTTAACGATTTTTCGCTACGAATAATATTAAGCTGAAGATTTTAAAACTGACAGGAATAAACAAAACTGTAGAACAGAACTTTACTGAGCAAAGTTGAATAAAAAAGAAAAAGAATGTTTAGCTCCAGAGAGCTTTGGCTGCTTCTGTGAGGCCGAGTTCTTCTAGTTTATCCTTCGTGGGTTTGCCTGTTGCCCAGTCCCATTTCCTGTTCTCGTAGTACTCCCTAAGCATTGGTTCTAGTTCTAGCTTCTGTCCCGCGGTGCTACCTATCTCCAAGGGCTTTGTCACGATTTCGGGCAGTGTGTCGTCCTCTCTCGTCACGCCTCTCAAATTGTTTATCGCCCTCTTGAGGTTGAACGCTCTCTCCCCAACCTTGAGGAGATCGTCCATCGAGTAGTTCCAGCCAGTCACGGCGTTGAAGAGGTTGAGCACTTCAGTCGGAGTTGACTGTGAAAACTTGCACATTATCAAGCAGTCGTAGACTTCCCGCTCATCCTGATACTTTATAAGCCCAGCCGCTCTACCCTCCATACTGAACCTGTAGCCGGGGAAGAGCATAAGGTCAGGTATTCCCGTTCCGATCTCGAAAGTGAACCAATCTGGTCTCTCGTGGCACGCACCTCTAGCCGAAGTCGCGTAGACGAGACCCTGCCCGAAGAATGCTCTAGGGTCATGCATAGGAATTTCAAGTCCCTTCACTTGAGCAGCCTCTTCCTTATTCACTCCGAACTTCTCCGCGATTTTTAATGTACCCTCAGCGAGTACGTCTCCGAATCCTTCCCTCTTCGCGGTCATCTCGATAAGCCTGTTTATCGCGTCCGTGTTTCCCCACTCAAGCTTCATTCCCACGTCTTTCTCGCTTATGACACCCTTCTCGTAGAGATACATTGAGAAAGCTATGCTGACACCCATCGAGATTACGTCTACACCATAAACGTTACACAGGTGTCCCTCGTAGATTATCTGGTCAATGTCGAGGTTTCCGCAGAGTGGCCCGAGCGCCGCGATTGTTTCATACTCGGGTGTGTCGACTTCTTCGACGCCCATCTTGTTAAACTTGACCGTCTTTCCGCAGCCGAGAGGGCAGTTGAAACAAGCGTATCGCCTCGTTGAATATCTCTCCATTATCAGTTGGGGTACAACCTTCTCCACCGGAAACACTGTCTCAGTAAAGTACTTGTAGGGAACATCCCCAACAAACATCCCCATGTCTATATACGCCGCTGTGCCGAAATCCCTAAGGAAGTAGAAGAACGGAGCCGAGAGATTTGTTGCCATTGTGGCTGCGTAAGCCTCGTTAAACTTCGTCTCATCCGCAATCTCGGTTTTCGCCTCGCCGTGAACAGCCACCGCCTTGAGGTTCTTGGAACCCATAACAGCGCCGAAACCCGTTCTTCCAGCCGCTCTGCCAGCGTCGTTGATTACACAGGCGTATCTGACCAAGTTTTGTCCCGCCAAGCCTATGCACGACACCCTCGCCGCGCGCTCCCCTAGATCTTTCTTAATTATCTCTTGGGTTTTGTGTGTGTCCTTACCCCAAAGGTGGCTTGCATCCTTTATCTCAACCTCACCGTCGTGTACCCAGAGATAGACCGGTTTTTCGGCTTTACCTGAGATTATGAGTCCGTCGAATCCCGTTCTCTTGAGAGCCGCACCGAAAACCCCACCTGATGTTGATTCACCCCACTTCCCAAGCGCTGAGATGCCCGCTATGCAGAATCTGCTTCCAGACGGAACTTTCGTACCCGTGAAAGGCCCGGTCATGTAAGCGATGCAGTTCTCCGGAGAAAAAGGATCCAAGTCAGGGGTAATGTACTCAAACAGAATTCTAGCCGCTAATCCTGAACCCCCAATGAAGTTTTTCGCCCAATCCTCCCTCAGCTCGATGGTGTCAGAGGACCCTTTCGACAGGTCCACCTTCAAAATCTTACCATGGTATCCCTTCATTTTTCATCACCAATCAATAGTTTTCCCTTCGTAGGCGTATTCGAAAATACGCCTCAACTCACCCAAACTGGTCGGTCTCACGCTAAACACCACTGTGGGGTCTTCCCAAGCGTACTTCGCAAGGTTGTCGAGCTCCTTCTCGAAATCACTCCTACTAATCCCCAAGTCCTTCAAAGCAATGGAGACACCTAGGCCCTTCAGGAAATCCGTGAACATTTTCATCAGCTTATCCTCGTACTCCTCCTTGCTCTTTGCTTCAATACCGATCTCCTGAGCAAGTTCCACGTACGCATCAGTTACCCTAGAGGCATACTTGAGCACATAGGGAATAAATATGCCCACCGATTTTCCATGATGCACACCAAAGATTTTACCAAGAGCGTGCCCCAGCGAGTGAGTGAGAGCGGCGCCACCGTTTGAGAAAGCTAAACCAGCCATCGTTGCGGCCAACTGCATATGATACCTTGCCTCCATGTTTCCAAGATCCTCAGCCACAATGGGAAGATACCTCAAGACCATTTTCATCGCTTTAACCGCCAGAGCATCTGTTAGATCGTTAGCCCACTGGCGATTAGTGAAAGCCTCGAAGGCGTGAGCAAGAACATCAAGCCCAGTTCCAATAGTGAGTTCCCGGGGCATTCCAGCCGTAAGTTCCGGCAGAAGCACAGCAAAGTCCGGCACGAGTTCAGTATGGCCCGTAGCAACCTTCCTAGGCGGCGTCTTAGAAGTATCAGTCAACACAAACGCGAAAGTAGCTTCGGAGCCTGTTCCGGCTGTAGTTGGTATAGCCATGAGCAACGCTTTTTCCCTGACGCCAATAGGCGCAAGAACAGTGATTGACCCAATATCTAAGTCGGGTTTCTCGTACCTGACCCAGGCTGCTTTAGCGGCGTCCATAGCCGAACCTCCGCCAACAGCAACTATGAGGTCGGGCTCGAATTTACGCATGTCCTCCGCTATCTTGTCTACCACGGGGATAGGGGGTTCGGGCTCCGCTTTGTCGCATATCTCAACCGTGAAACCAAACTGCTGAAACATCGGAACAAGATTTTCTGCGATCCTTCTTATCGGCTTGTCGGTCACAATAAATGCACGCTTCTTCGGGCGAACCGGTGCGAGCGCACCCAGCAACTGTCCAAACGCTGGTAAACCGATAAAAATCCTAGGGCAAAAGAACGTCGTAAACAGCCTTCTCATAGCCCTGGAGCCAAATATCGTGTAAAGCAACCTAATAGAGTACTGGTATCCCGCCCACGATATTTCCGAAGACATTCAAATTCCCTCCTTACCCTTTTATCCAGACCATCAAATAAAAGCTTTGCGCCTAGCATAAACATCACAACCCATTCAAACCCTCCGACTCCAGCAAGTAAAATCCATCAACCAAAAAGAAGCAATCAAAAGCCCCCCCCACTCACAGCAACCCAACCAGAAACCATCAACAACCCACT
>JAUQYY010000368.1 GCA_030587505.1 Candidatus Sigynarchaeota archaeon | reverse complement strand
CGAGGAATGGGCATGGGACGAGGAATGGGCATGGGACGAGGAATGGGCATGGGACGAGGAATGGGCATGGGACGAGGAATGGTGGGCGTCGGAAGTATTCCCACCCCACCAGCTGGGGGTGTGAGATACTGCCCCTACTGTGGTGCAGAGGTGCCGCCTAATGCTCGGTTCTGCCCGCAGTGCGGAAAGTCTCTAGAGTAAGGGAAGAGTTTCCAGGAGAGAATCCGAGTGGCTACTGAGTCTTCTTCACTAGCTTTGAAGGAGAGGTTCCCTTCTTCTTTTAGTGTGACTGGAGGTAAGGGTGGTACCGGGAAGTCCACGGTTGCGGTTAATCTAGCGGTTTCTTTCATGCTGGATGGGAAGAAAGTGCTGCTTGTGGACGCCGATGTGGACTCTCCGAACATCGCGGTGCTTCTCAACGTGGAGAAAAGGAACCAGAGGCGAGTTACCGGTTTTCTTCCAGAGTTTGACGCGGAGAAGTGTACTCACTGCGGAAAGTGCGTCGAGGCCTGTCGTGCCCACGCGCTCATACTACCCGAGGATAGGCCGCCAATGCTGTTTCCAGATATTTGCTCCGGGTGTGAGGCGTGCAGGTACGTGTGCCCCAGCGACGCGGTCAGAGAGAAATCCAAAACACACGGCTATGTCTACGATGCTCAGTATAAAGATATCGACATCCTGGTTGGTGAGCTGGAAATAACCGAGATAGAAGCCGTACCCATCCTGCAAGCGTTACGTGAGGAAGTGGAAAAGAAAACAAGAAACGGAAGCTATGACGTTCTGATAGTAGACACATCCCCTGGTGCACACTGCGGTGTTTTGAGAGCCTTGGAATTTTCGGACATAGCCCTGCCCGTCACTGAGCCCACTCCACTCGGAACCCACGACCTCGACCTAATTCTGCAGTTGACCAGTATACTCAAGGTTAAGCCCTACGTTGTTCTTAATCGCGCGGGAATAGGCGACGAAGAGATCGTCGAGAGGGTGTGTGAGAAGCACTCCGCTGAGATAGTTTCGCGTATTCCCTTCGACATGGGGCTGTTCGAATGCTACGCCAGGAGTACTCCCGTTGTGACCAGCAGGCCGGACTCTCCCAGCGCCAAGGCCTTTAGGGAACTCTACGAAAGGGTTAGGGAACTGGTGCTCTGATATGATTGAGATAGTGATAGTTTCGGGTAAGGGTGGAACAGGCAAGACCACCGTAGCCTCCTCCTTCGCGCTGCTAGCCAAGAGTAAGGGCTACAGTCTGGTCGTGGCGGACACAGATGTGGATGCTCCAAACCTCGCCCTGCTCGTAAGCGGCGAGATCGTAAACAGGAAAACGGTTCAGGTATCTGAGAAGGCTTTCATTGACAGGGACGCTTGCGTTTCCTGCGGCAAGTGCATGGATGTCTGCAAATTCGACGCGGTAAGAAGGGATGGGGAAGACTATATCATCAACCGACTGTACTGTGAGGGGTGCGGCCTATGCCAGGTTGTTTGCCCCGCCGACGCAATCGAGATCAAACCGGTGGACAACGGTGAGATCACAACCCTTAAAGCCAATGATGGCTTTACGCTCGTAACCGGACACCTGATGATAGGCGAGACGGGTTCAGGTAAGATAGTGTCTGAGGTCAAGGAGGAAGCGAGAAGGTTGGCAGCCGAGGTTGACGCGGACCTACTCGTTGTCGACGGTCCACCCGGGTCCGGGTGTGCGGCTATTGCGAGCATCAGCGGAGCCAACTACGTTGTGACCGTGACGGAGCCCACCATGGCTGCGAGGCACGATGTGGATAGAATGATATCGGTTGTCAAACACTTCGGGATTCCCTTCGGCGTTGTGATAAACAAGCACGACATTTTCCCCGAGATGACATCCCAGCTCAAAGAGTACACCCGCGAGGTTGGAGGCGTACTGCTCGGAGAGATTCCAGCGGATGAGAACGTCGTCCACGCCGTGGTTAACAACAGGTCCGTCGTAGAGTACGCACCCTCAAGTCCTGCCTCAAAAGCTTTGGCAAAGATATTTGACGCACTAATCGAAACAATAAACAGTGGAGGATAAACATTGGCAGAGAAGTTGACAAAAGAGCAGGTTATGAGCATCTACAAGAGGGTTTCATTAATCACACTAGTGGCCTTGGCAGCCGTCACCATTACGGAGTTCGTCATAGGCAGATTCACTGGAACCATGGGCATCATAGCAGACTCTTACAACAACCTCTCCGACGTCCTTTCTATTGTCATTGTTTTCGTGGGTTTGATCATAGCCGAGAAGCCGCCGGACTTCACTCACCCCTACGGTCACTACAAGGCGGAGAACATCGCAAGCCTTTTTGTTGGCTTTCTAATCATTTTAGCGGGGGCGGAGTGCGTGTGGGAATCGGTTCACAAGCTTCTGAACCCTGCACCCGCCGAGCTGAACCTTTTTTCTGTTGGAGTTATCATATTCGCGGTTGCGGTTTCTAAGGGAATAGCGTACTACCAGCAGAGGGTTGGTGAGAAAACTGGCAGCCCCTCCCTGGTTGCGGAGGCTAAACACTTCAACACTGATGTTTATCTTTCGCTTTCGCCCTTAGCTGGCCTCCTCGCTGTGTATGTAGGCTCACTTACGGTTGAGCCCCTGTCACAGACGCTGAGTCTGCTGGTTCAGATACAAAACGCAGGCCTTTACGAGTTTTTGATAATCCAATTGGCCACCTACAACATGTACTACGGGTATATGATAGTCGACCCCTTGGTGGGGATAGGGATATCCCTCATGGTCTTCTGGGTGGGATTCAACGTTTCCAAGAACGCGGTAAACGTTTTGATGGAGAAGATTCAGTACCCCGAAATGATAGAGGAAATCAAATCCGTAGTGGAGAGCCACCCGCAGGTTTACCGGGTGGCCCAGATTAAGGGGCGGGGGGCAGGGAGATACGTGCTCATAGACCTCGTCCTGGAGCTGACGCCCGAAATGAGCCTTACGGAGAGCCACTACGTTACCGAGGAGATTCGAAACGTCATTCGGAACAGGTTTCCGAGGGTAGGGTACATTCTTATAGAGGCAAAACCCGCGGAAAAAAGAGAAGTAGAGATCATAGCTTTCCCCACGAGCGAAGACAGGGGCGTCGACAGCCTCGTCTCACCTCACTTCGGAAAGTGTGAAAACTTCGTTCTGGTTAAGCTGAAAAACGGAAAGATAGTTGGGGTTGAAACCGCCAAGAACCCCGCAGCCGAAAAGGAGCACGGCAAGGGACCCGAATCAGCCGAGTTCCTGTACAACAAGGGAATAACAGCCCTGGTGGCAAAAGGTATGGGAAAACCCGCATTCTACACCCTCAGAAACCTGGGCATACACATCTACGAGAGCGAAGAAAAACCCGTGAAAGAACTAGTTAATGATTACATCAACCAAAGATTGAGAGTGCTGGAAAAACCAACCAGCGTTGGACACACCGAATAGAGAGGAAGAAACCCTCAAACAAACACCGAATGAGAGGTGAAGCAAAATGGTGAGACTTGTGTTCCCAATATTGGAATTCGATAATGAGTACTCAATAATCGCGGACCATTTCGGAAGAGCACCGCTCTTCGCAATCGTAGACATTTCCGAAGACGGAAAAATCCTTTCGGTGGTAGCAAAAGAGAACACCAGCGAACACTTCGGCGGAAGGGGGCTCCCCCCAGACCTAATAGCCGGGTTCAAACCCGACTTCCTGGTCGTCAAGGGCATGGGGCCAAGAGCCATCAACATGTTCCAGCAAAAGGGAATCAGAGTGCTCATGTGCAACGCACTGTCGATAATAGAAGCAGTCCAGCTGTTCATAAAGGGGAAACTCGGAGACGTCCAACCCTGTGAAGACCACGTGCACTAACCGCGAAAGTTGAAAGCAAACAGATAAGAAAATAGAAAAAAAGAACGCGTTGTCAGAACGGTAAGGAGTTGAAAAAGTTTTAGAGGTAATAGTTATGGAGGATAAAAAAGACGCAGAGAAGGATATTAATCCTCAGGCCGCTCGTATGCAGGCTATCTTGGACGAGGAGAAGAAAGTTCGTGAAAGAATGTCTAAGGTGAAACACAAGATAATGGTTATGTCCGGAAAAGGAGGAGTCGGCAAGAGCACGGTGGCAGCTAACCTAGCGGTTGCGATGTCCAAGCTGGGTAGCAAAGTCGGAATCCTGGACTCAGACATACACGGCCCATCAATACCCAAAATACTGGGCGTCGAGGGAAAACACCCCACGGCCGGGCCCACCGGAATCTACCCGATCCTGTCAGGGTACGGAGTCAGGGTTATCTCAATGGACTTCTTCCTAGAGAGTTCCGACCTTCCTGTGATCTGGCGTGGCCCCCTGAAGATGAGCGCCATCAGGCAGTTCCTGGGAGATGTGGACTGGGGTGAACTGGACTACCTGTTCATCGACCTTCCCCCGGGCACCGGAGACGAGCCCCTCAGCGTGATGCAGCTTCTTCCAGAGATGGACGGAACAGTCATAGTCACCGCTCCCTCGGACCTGTCTCAGACCGTGGTTAGGAAGGCTGTTAACATGAGCAGAAAAATGAACATTCCGGTCATAGGGATAATCGAAAACATGAGCGGTTTCGTGTGCCCCAAGTGCGGAGCAAAGTACGACCTCCTGGGGTCTGGCGGCGGAAAAAGGATGGCGGAGGAGATGAACGTCAGGTTCCTCGGACAGATTCCAATCGACCCCAAGATATGCGAAGACTCCGATA
>JAUQYY010000328.1 GCA_030587505.1 Candidatus Sigynarchaeota archaeon | reverse complement strand
ATACGTGTTTTTCACGACGAGAGCAAGGGCAGCCAGAGAGGCCAAAACATCATTTACACCTTCGAGGTTGACGGAGTGAAATTCTGCCACCTAGGAGACCTTGGCCACATTCCTACAGACGAGCAGATAAGCGAAATCGGGCAGGTTGACGTACTGTTCATTCCCGTCGGCGGAGTTTTCACGGTTGACGCCGCAGGAGCCACGGAGGTAGCAAACCTGATAAAGCCCAAGATAATAATTCCGATGCACTACAAGGTTCCAGGCCTGTCAATCGGCCTGGCTGGCGTCGAAGAGTTCACAAAGGACAAGCCCAGAGTAAAGGAAATCGGCTCCTCTGAGGTGGAAATATCCAAAGATAATCTACCGGCAGAAACCGAAATCTGGGTTCTAAGCCTCTAAACAAGTATCTGTGAAAAGTTTTTCACTCCTCTTTCTTTTTTAGAGCGAAAGGTGGCTATTCCCACCGCCAGCGGAGAACTCAAGCATCTCTTTCTTGAAACTTTTACTGTACAGAAACTTATTTACCAGAGAAACCTTCAATCCTATGCTAGCACACCTGATGGAGGCTTAGTTTTGGATATTGAAAGAATAAGAGAGGATTTCCCCGTAACACGGGAATGGGCGTATTTCAACACAGGGTACTATGGTCCACTACCTCGACCCGTTGTCCAAGCTATGAACGATTTCCTGAACGAGTGCATGTGCACCGGCCAGGGAAACTGGGAAAACCTTTTCGACTTTGAGGAGAAAAAGGAAAGGACGCGAATAAAACTGGCGGACATGCTCAACGCGTCTCCCTCTGAGATCACCCTGACCAGAAGCACCACGGAGGCGTACAACCTCGCCCTGCTAAACATAGATTGGAAGAAAGGAGACGAAATTATCATAAACAGTCTGGAGTATCCCCCAAACAACTACATCTACAACTATCTAATCAAAAAGTTTGGAATCCAACTAGTCACCGTTGAGGCGGACGAAGAGGGCCTCGTTGACCCCACAGACGTCGAAAAGGCGGTGTCAGACCGAACCAAGATGATATCTATGTGCCACGTGGCTTACCACCCGGGAACCATTCTACCCGCCGAGGAGATAGGAAAAATAGCCGAGGAGAACAACATAATCTACGTACTGGACGGGGCTCAGGCTCCGGGCTACCTTCCCGTCGATGTCAAGAGGCTCAAGTGTGATTTCTACGCCGTCGCAGGCCATAAAGCTCTCTGCGGACCCGTGGGAACCGGGTGCCTCTACTATAAGGAAGAGTGGGGCGAGAAGATGCAGCCACTGATTGTGGGTGAACCCTTCCTGTTCGGCGCGGAGCCCACCGAGGTGCTATCCCCGGAAAAGGAGTGGTTGGCTCCCTACAAGTTCGAAGCAACATCCCTCAACTATCTAGGGATTATTGGTTTGGGGGCGGCGATAGACTACATGAACAGTGTCGGCATAGAGAATATCCGAAGTAGGGTGATGAAGCTTGTGTCCTTTGCGATCGAGGAGCTTTCGGAGATTCCGAACCTAAAGATCATTGGCACCAGGGACGCGAGTAAGAGGGTTGGTCTTTTGTCCTTTGACCTTCAGGGCTATCCCGCCATAATGCTGATGCCTTTCGCTGCCATAAGGAAGGTTGTCTTTCGTCCCGTTAGGGATAGCGTCTCGCGGATAAGCATACACTACTTCAATACGGAGGAGGAGATCCTAAGAATAAAATTTGTGGTGCAGCAGGCGTTGAAACTGTTGAGCATTGTTGAGCTTCTCTAATTTTCTTTTGTTTTTCTTTTTTCTTTTTCGGTTGTCGGTTTTCTTGTTTTTGGTTCGTTTGTATGTTAACAATCGTAAAGTTTAAATAGGGCGGAGTGTTCGTTGTAGTTGTGCAATAATCGTGCAGAACCGCAGCAGCGGTTGAAGAAAATGATAATTATTGAAATCTTTTACTCGAAAAACTGCCCGTACTGCCCCGCAGCAAAGAGGATGGTGTACGAGGTAGTTGATTCGCTCAAAGAGAATGTCATTATAAACGAAATAGATGTCGAAACCAGAACAGAACAGGAAAGGGCCCAACTCTACCATCTTCAGGGTGTCCCTACCATAGCGATAAACGGCACGGTTGTCTTCGTGGGTCTCCCCCCCAGCAAAAGGGCAATAGCAAGCGCGATTAGAAGGTTCACCGACGGAGAACCCATTTTCGTATAAAAACATTCCATAATCACCTCCATTTTTTAAACTCACTCATAAAACCTTTCCGAATTTTTAACTGGGCTTTGTGAATACTCGTGGTAATAATTATCTTTTCTCCTTATGAAAAGAATTAAATGTGTAATCTCTTTTTGTCATATTGTGAAATGTACATGTCAGAAGAGCTAGTTACCCTGCGAAGTCTGTTGAAGAAATATTTCAGACTGGTTGCAAGTTATTCGAAAGACATTTACTCAGTAAATGATGGGTTCTCCAAGGGAACGGAGAAGGAGTTTAGGGAGTACAGGATGTACCGCTTTGTAGACGCGATTAGAGAGTCTACCAAACAAATTACCCAACTCGTATCTTTCCTTGACAAGTTCGTCAAAGCTATGATCCTCTGGTTTGACTTCTTCTTTAGCCCGCTTAACTTGTTTGGAACGGATAAATCCCTTGAGATTATTCGGGGAGAGGTGAGGTTTGAGAGCATTGTTGATCCTGAAACATTGACTTGGGCTTTCTCAGGTACAACGTTGCGTCCAATGTGTCTCTTGCTTTTCCCAAAATTAAGGAGTTGTTCTCTGCTCTGCTCTCCGAGCTGGGGGAGCTTTCCGGGGTTTTAAGGTTTGTCAAGTCGGAGATTGTTGAACGGCTGGTCGGTGATTTGGAAACGTGCTTAGGGAGTGGCTGTCTAGTCATGACGAGTTTCACAATATGTTTGAGGAGGCTCTCCACGCTCCCCTTTCGGACACCTCGAACAAGCTCATAAGCGTTTTAAACAATCTAATTGATTTTGCTAGAAAGTTTCTGAAAATTAGCGAGTATATGTCTCCCTTAGGCAAGGGTTGGGAAGAATACAGGTTTAACGACTTGTTGATAATCGTAGACCGGTTTAAGAAATTGCAGAAGGATCTGAGGTTAATCCTAGACGCGCGAAAAGAGGCTTATGAACACGCACTGAAATGCCATGAACTCATACTAACCGCGGTCTGGGGGACAGAGAAATGGCCAATAGAATGTTCGAGTCTTTTGTGCGATTCGAGATATCAGTGGACAAGCTTATCCCCGAGGAGTTTCCTGTTGAGGATTTAGCCTTTAGCTTGATAGCTGCCAAGGCGGAGCTTAACATCACCGACCAGGCTGCGAAGCTGGAGAAGGAAAAGGCTTACACGCTCAGGGAGGTCTCCGAAAGCCTAAAGAGTCGCATTTTTAAACTCCTGTATTACGGCGTTCTGAAAAGACTAGCGATTGGAACCCGATACCTTGACCAGTTGTTCAGCACTTTGGACGAGCTTCAAAGAGAATCAAAAAGAATCCTGAACTCGAAAGCTCAGACCAGAGAGATAAGGATAATAAGGAAAGGAAGGCAAAGAGGGATATTAGAACACTCGTTAAGGGAAGTGTTTTTTAATGGCTGAAGAAAACTCGTTTCAAAACGTTCTGAGTCAGTTGGACAAAACCGCCGAAATAATGAACCTGGACCATAACATTCACAACTTTCTTAGGAGACCGCAGCGATCACTTGAGGTGTCGATACCGGTCAGGATGGATGATGGAACCATCCAGGTTTTCGAAGGGTTCCGCGTACAGTACAACTATGCGCGTGGACCCTGCAAGGGAGGAATCAGGTACCATCCCTCCGTCACCTTCGATGAGGTTAAAGCTCTGGCCGCGCTGATGACTTGGAAGTGCGCCGTTGCAGATTTACCCTTTGGAGGAGCCAAGGGAGGCGTTGTCTGTAACCCTAAGGAAATGTCGATGGGTGAACTCGAGAGACTGACACGCAGGTACGCATACATGATACTACCAATAATTGGACCGGAGAAAGATATACCCGCCCCCGATGTGCACACGGATGAGCAGACAATGGCCTGGATAATGGACACCTACTCAATGATCACCGGCTACTCCGTGCCAGGCGTAGTTACCGGCAAACCCTTGGAGGTAGGCGGAACCAAGGGTCGAAGTTACGCAACGGGGAAGGGCGTAATGTTCATAACTCGAAGGGCGCTCGAATACTACGGTATACCCATAAAAGGAGCTACGGTTGCCATACAGGGCTTCGGAAAGGTGGGTTCACACGCTGCTCAGTTCCTTGTTGAGAAGGGGTGCAAGGTGGTCGGCATCACAACCATGGACGGCGGCCTGTTCAATCCCGACGGGCTGGACATACCCAAACTGCTTGCCCACGTCAGATCCGGAAAACGGTTCTCGGAGTTTGAGGACAAAAACATTGAGCACGTGCCGAACGTTGACAAGGCGAATAAACAGCTCTTCAGTTTGGATGTTGACGTGCTTCTTCCCGCGGCTATGGAGAACCAGATAACCCACGAGAACGCAAACGACATCGAGGCGAAGATAATAGTTGAGGGCGCGAACGGCCCCACCACACCAAGGGCAGATGAGATTCTGATTGACCGTGGCATACCCGTGATACCCGACATTCTCGCTAACGCTGGGGGCGTCGTGGTTTCATACTTTGAGTGGGTGCAGTCTCTTCAGGCTTTCCTGTGGAGCGAGCGTGAGGTTAATGTGAGGCTCAGAGACCTAATGCTCAAAGCGTTTGACGAGGTGTTCTCAATCCATGAGAAGGAAAAGGTGGATCCTCGAACCGCTGCCTACATTCTTGCGATCAAACGGATAGCAAGAGCCATAGAGCTAAGAGGCCTATTCCCATAGCTTTCCTTGGGTCAAAGAGGCAATTCGCTCTACGCGGGATTTGTGCTAGTCAATATTTTTC
>JAUQYY010000035.1 GCA_030587505.1 Candidatus Sigynarchaeota archaeon | reverse complement strand
GAACGATTCACCGCGGTAGGGTTTCAATCGGCGACGAGATCGAAATCATGCCAATCAAACAGACCGCGAAGGTCAGATCGATTCAAACCTTCAGAGAGTCAAGAGAAGAGGCAAAGGCGGGGGACCGGGTGGGCATCAGCGTTACCGGAACGGAGCCGGAGAAGATCTACCGTGGATGCTACGCTGGCACGCCAGGAACCCTCAAGGTAACCAACAAGCTGGTTGGGAGTATTCAAATGAACCGTCTCTTCAAATACACCCTCCGCCCGGGTGTTCAGGTACACCTCACCGTGGGTATGCCAACGGTTCCAGCCACCATGATACCCTTCAAAACGTCGGAGGGAAGAAACCTTCTCCTAGCGGAGGTCAAGAGCGGAGACACCTTCGAAGCCCTCTTCAGGCTTGGTGAAAGCGTTGTCGCCGATAAGGGTACACCCCTCCTCGTTTCACGCCTGGACCTGCCTCCAACCACACTGAGAATCGCGGGAAGCGGAAAAGTGACCGACGCCTCTCCCGGAGAGATGGGATTCTTCACAGAGAAGACGAAGAAGGGACGAGTTAAAACACCCAAACACCCGAAGGGAAGCATAGTCGTGGGACTGGCTGAAACCAAGATAGGTGCCGAGAGACTACTGAACATGGTGGCCACCACGGAGAGGGGAATCCCTGGAAAGGTGGTTTCAACCTTCGGAGGTAAAGGGGCGGTGATAATAAGGTTCGAAAAGCCGGTTTCCGAAGGCGAATCCGTCTTTGTAAAGAAGTTTAAGCCACGAAAGGTCTGAAATGGGGGCGGTAATCTGAGGAAACTCATCGAAAAGTACATGAAGGGACTCATCCCGCAGAACATGCTGGAGAGAGGAATCACCGTACTCATGTCCCAGCTCGACCCGCTGCGTATTTTGTTCGAGCAGAGAAGAATCCCGGAAGAGGGTTGGAGTGATCCCCAGATAAGACTCCTACTCACCATTCTCTCCATGATGGACACGGACAAGGATCCGCAGGCAGCCAGGGTGGGTGAGAGAGAGGCGAGGGTAGCGTCCCCCCTCGTTTCGGAACTCGCCGCAGGCTTCTGCCACGGGATAGGTCGCAGCGGAGAGATATACGCACCCCAGCCCAAAGCACCCGGAGCCTCAATAATGTACACCATGGCAAACAGGCTCGCCTCCGACGCCATACGCAGATTCGGAGCACCCAACCTGAAACACGCCTTCCTGCTTCCCCTGCCCACGGGAATGTCAATAGGCCTAACCATATCAGCAATGAGACAGAAAAGAAAGGGAAAAGGAAACGTTGTTCACCCCAGGATCGACCACAAATCACCCCTGAAAGCCATAGAGCTCCTAGGACTGGAGGTGAAAATAGTTGAGGGCGAGCTGGACGGAGACGCGGTAATAGTTCCCCCGAGGAGAGTGGAGGAGGCTATAGATAAGGACACAGTTGCGATCCTGTCAACCACCACGTTCTTCCCACCCCGCGAGCCGGACGACGTAAAAGAAATAGCCAAAATCGCACAGGAACACGACATACCCCACGTTATAAACAACGCCTACGGAGTGCAGAGCAGGGAGATAATGAGGAGAATAAGGTCCGCGGTGGACGCTGGACGCGTGGACGCTGTCGTTCAGAGCACCGACAAAAACTTCCTAACACCCATAGGAGGGGCAATCGTCGCCGCGCCGGAGAAAGAAACCCTGGACAGTGTTAGCGAGCAGTACGCGGGTAGAGCTACGGCGGCGCCGGTGGTGCAGTTCCTGGCGGCCATACTCGCGTTGGGTGTGAAAACCTACGAAAGGCTCAGAGACGAGCAGGAAAGAAACAGAAAACACCTAGAGAAGAACCTCAGAAAAATCGCAGACGAGTACGGAGAGAGAGTGCTCAACGTGTACAACCCCATAGCCTGCGCAATGTCACTCACCGGCAGAGACCCCAGAAAAATCGGCGGAGCCCTGTACAACCTACGGGTAACCGGGCCCCGAGCACTGGGACCAACAGATTACGGCTCGTGCTGCGAAAGGTATCCCACCGCTTACATAACCATGAACGCGGCGCTGGGAACTCGACCCGAAGACATTGAAAAGGCAATCAGAAAACTGGAAGAAGTTCTAGGACGAGTAAAATAATTTGGGAGAGGGGCACTTTTTTGTCATCCGCAAAGCTTAATAGTTTCAAAAATGAAACTTATATATAAAATAAAACAACATTTCAAGGGTGTTTTAATTGGATATCTATAGTGCGTTATCGTTGGTTCAGAGAGTCAAGCCGGGAATGGTTGTAGAAACCCGAAGTCTGGTTAAAATTGCTGGTTCCAAGGCGACTCTCAGCAGAGCGCTAAAAGTGCTTGAGGAGTACGGTTTTGTCTGGGGAAGAGCTAGAGGCTGGGTTGCATTTGCTGACGCCCTATGGCAGCCAGCCTACGTCATTGAATCAATTCTTCCCTCTCTCAGAGCTCTCAGGGGAGCTGTTCCCGTCAGATGCCCCAGAAAGGCTTTTGAGCTTCTGAGGGATTTCTTTGTTACGCTGGATTGGAAAGCCTGGGAACTCACAGGATATCAGACCCCCAGAAATCTTTACGTCTACGCCGATAGTGTAGAGGATGTAATCCGAAGACTACGTGCAGTCGGCCTGAGTCGGATCTCCAAGGGTGGAGAACTGGTTTACGTGTTACCCAGAGTGGGAGATTTCAGCAACCCCACTGAAAGAACCTATCTTGATTGCGTCGCTCGGGGGGGCAGAAGCTGGCTTGACGCCGTAGCGATTGAGCTGCTCTACCCTGACGAGCTGAGTGTCAGAGCGGTTTTTCCGGTGGGTCTTGTTGAGAAGGTCATCGAGGATCTAAGCCTTATGAGTGAAGAAACTGAAATCAGATAGGTGGAATCGTTGGTCGGGGGCTGGGAGGTTGGGATTAAATGTCAGGTTCCTTAAGGGTGAGTCAGAGTATCTGAATCTCATATTCGAGGGTGGAGCGGTCTTCATTGGAGCTGTGGCTGTTTTCGCTCATCTTGGTTGGAAGGGTATGCACAGAACTACCAGAGAAATCGACCTGGCTACCATCGTGGAGGAAGAAGCCGTTGATAGGCTGGTTGAGGAGGGGAAACTGAACAGGTTTTATGAGCGTAGAAAGTATGTTTATTATACTCCGCGTGGCGTGAAGATAGACTTATTTTTTCACGATGTTAACGGCATACCCGTTTCTGAAATTTACTCTCAGAGCGTGTTTTCAAAAATTGGAAAAAGCGAAGTGAGAATACCAAGATTAGAACACCTTCTGGTGATGAAATACAGATCCGGAAGGGCGCAAGATAGGGAAGACATAGAGATTCTGCTCAGGAGGTTTCACAACAAAATAAACTGGGAATTTCTAAACAAAGGATATCCCAATGAGAGCAGAGGGCTAAGAGCCCTTATACGAATATTACACTAGGCTCAAAAACTCTTCGAGTCTCATAACTAACTCTCCACCGGTAGCCATACGTTTATTGTCTTGTAGGTGGCTCCCAGTCCGCTGAGTATCTCCTCAAGTTTTCCTGCTTCCCTCCTCGGTACTAGAAGACTCGCGGGGCCGAGTTTCTTTCCTCTAGCTTCTTCTAGTACTCCTTTGAAAGTTGAGACGTAGACCTTCTCTCCCTCCCTTTTTTTTGGTTTCGTACCCGTAGAGAACGCGTTTAACCCTCATTTTGTCAGCCTGACTCAACCCCCTGAGGGAGTAGCTGAAAATCGTGTAGGGCTCAAGAACAATGGGGCCCTCAAGCAGCAGAGGTCTCCCGTATAGGATTATCCCCTCATCCAAGAGCTTTTTCACGAAGTAGCTGTCAACCTTCTCGAACCTCCTGTTGGTGATGACCGTTTGCACAGGTACGTTGAACTCTTTCTCCACGTCAAGCGCGATCGACGAAACCTTCTCTTTGGCCTCATCCCCAGCGCGAGTGTCCAGGATGATGGCTACGTCAACATCGCTTCTCCTGTCGGCTTCCCCCCTCGCCACCGAGCCGAACAGAACAACAAGCTCCACTCCCTCAACGCCCGAGAGCCGCCTGGCGAGATCAAACGCAGCTGTCATCAACCTCTCAGAAGTTTCAGACATATCTCCTCAATCTCCCTAAAATTTTTCTCAGTGTCTTCAACAGCCTCCCCGTTTATCTTTCCTTCATAGAGCTGGCCCGGGCGAATCTGGTTCTCTATCCTCTGGAACGCCCTCCACACCCTATCGGTGTTCCCTCCGAAAACATCTGCGTGAGCCTCGAGGACAGCTCTAACCCGCTGGTGCTTGTCTACGTGTAGCCCCTTCCCCGCTACACACGCTTCTATCAGGTGGAAGGCTGCAGAGAAGTAGGCTTCAACCCTGGTCGGAGGGCTCACAGACGGGTTCTCCGCGTCTCTCTTGAACATTCTGTACTTCTCAAGATGCCTCTCCCTGTCCGTCAAGCGATTCACCTTAAATTTATATTACGAAAAAACAAATATAACCGTTTCCATAATACTATATCACGAAGTTTCTGCGACGAAGACGAGATCCCAGAATTTTTATTCGTCCTTTCAGAAGTGAATTTAAATTTTTCACCACCAAAATCTGCTTTGCTGACAAGATTGTGTAGATTCATAAGACCTTAGAAATTTTCTTATATGTTTCATTTGAGAATTATATTGCATATCGGTTCCTAGAATTGGTGAGAGAGGAGTAAGTATGGTGTTAAATAAGGAAAACTCTTCGGAGAAGAAGGAGGAAGAGTACGTGAGTGGGTTTACTCGAATCATTAAACAGGCATGGGAGGCCGAGAGGCTTAGAAAGCTTAACGAGCAGCGGATTGCCCTAACTGAAGAAGATAAGAGAGAAATGGTAAGTTATTTTGTGGTTAGTTTGCGGGTGAACTTTCTTTTTTTGATAATGTTTTTGACAGTAGCAACATTATTGTTTCATGTCTCTAACCTAGTGTATGGAAACCCGCCGGTAAACTTCTTGATACACAGCAACATTGGGCTGCAAATAGGTTTCTGCATAACGCTTACCTTACTGATTATCTCAGCGTTCATATTTGTTGTATTAAAGTATCGTTACAAACCGGACGGGAAAACTCTTCCAAAAGGAATCAGCAAGGGGCTAAACCGTGTTTTTACAATTGGGATTACTTGGATGTATCTCAGCGTATTCCACTTAGTGTTTCACTTTTTTGACGATATGAAAAACTTCTTTTGTGATGGCGGCGTAGGTGGAGGGTGTGCATCGGCTGGCCCGCCCAAACCATGACCCGTATGAGGTCGGTTTTTTGACTGGGCCGGGGTTGAGCGGCTATCCACATGCCCCCCACGAGGGCGGATGGATGATTGCCGCCGGGAGCCGACGCACAGGAGGTGAATCCTCCGTGAAGTATGTAGGTGTTGACGTGCATAAAAAGTTTTGCCGTGTGTGCGTGAAGGATCGC